>SKVN01000106.1 GCA_007129405.1 Kiritimatiellia bacterium | reverse complement strand
GGCAGACTGTAAATCTGCTGGCATAGCCTTCGAAGGTTCGAATCCTTCCCCCACCACCAGCCTTCGCTCGCAGCAAAGCGTAGAGTGAAGGCTGCCACGCCGTAGCCCGCGCAGCGGCGAAGGCGGGCTCGACGCGCTATAATTGCTGCGAGACTACGGCTTGGCATGCCAGCTCAACCCCTGGTCCCAAATGTCAGGGTCAACACCATTAAGTGGGGCAAGCTCCCGTTTTAGCTAGTCGCACATGACTCTAACTCTCAATTGCTGACGTAGGCTCCGTCGGAGAGTGCATTAAGAATCTCGGGTCCGGGAATCGATGCGAAGGTTTTGCTGGCAAGATGTTTTTTCACGGCAATCTCTGTGTCGGTCGGTTATTTGGCGATGCCGTCGCAAGCAGTACCTTGCGCTCTCATGCTCGCATCCCACCAAATATAGTGATAAGGTAAACGTGCTTGCAGTATGCGTGCTGAAAGAACAGGCAGAAAGGAAGGGAATATGGAAGCAATAAAAGTAGAGCATGAGCCTACGGCAGAGCGGCTGGAGAAGCTGGGCGTGTTTGGCTGGCCGGTATGGACGAAAGAGGTTTCAGAGTTTCCTTGGGTGTATGACGAGCAGGAGGTCTGTTACTTTCTGGAAGGTGAGATCGAGGTCACGCCGGAGGGTGGGGCGCCAGTCAAGGCCGGCAAGGGCGATCTGGTGACGTTCCCGGCGGGCATGGCCTGTACATGGAAGGTGATTGCGCCCGTGCGCAAGCATTACCGGTTCGGCTGATGTCAGTGCCACGGCGGCATCGGGCTGGGCGTGTAGCGATTTGGACGCTATCTTTGCCTTTGATCTCTAATAGGCAGACCAAAAGTTCACTCCTTGCTGGGTGGTGAATTCGGAGGTGCTGTTGCCGTCGTTGAGGCGGATGCGCTCAGTTTTTAGTAACTCGCGCAGTGCGGTGAGAATCGTTTGGTGCGTCGGCTCTGTGGCGAGGTTTGTGAGTTCGTCAGGGTCTTGCTTGAGGTCGAAGAGCTGGGTATGGCGTGTTCCATCAACGGCGTATTCGATCAATTTGTAGCGCTCGTTGCGGATCGCACGCTGCCAGGACATAAAGGCAAAGTAGAGGTGTTCGCGGTGGATAGCTGCGGCATTCTCGATCACAGGCGCTAAGCTCTTGAAATCCACGGTTTCCGGCACGGGAAAGCCGAGGAGATCGCAAAGCGTGGGGTAGAGATCGTTGATATAGCAGAGGTGAGCGCGCGTTTCGCCCTTTGGAATACCGGGCCCTGCAAATATGAGCGGCATACGAACTGCGTGTTCGTAGAGGTTTTGTTTTCCTATGAGGCCGTGACGACCAACGGCGTATCCGTTATCCGAGGAAAATACGATAATGGTATTTTCGTATTGGCCGGATTTTTCAAGTGCTTCGAGGATTCGGCCGATCTGAGCGTCGGTGTGGGTCATCGTCGCGTAGTAATCGGCCGTTGCTTTGCGCACAGCTTCGGGTGTACGTGGATGGGGCAGAAGCATTTCGTCGCGGACGTCGAGCATGCCGTTGTCGAACGGGTGCTCTGGCATGAACGCGGCGGGTAGCGGGATATTTTCCGGATCATACATTGCGTGATATTCTTCCGGTGCCTGCCAAGGGTCGTGCGGTGTTTGGAAGGCAACGTAGGCGTAGAATGGATGGTGGCTGCCCGCGTGTTCTTTGATAAAGGCCACGGTGTCGTCGGCATACATCTCGGCTGAGTGCAGACCTCTTATGCGGACAGGTCTTGCTTCGCTATAGTTCCCATCTTTGCGGAATTCGATAACGGGGACGTTATATTGGTTGCTCATTCCTTGCAGCAACATACGCCCTCCGTGGGTGTAGGCTCGTCCGATGTGACCGGTGCGACCGGGGTCGTTCTTGCCGACGACAAAGGTGAGATGGCCGCCAGCGCGAAAGACTTCGGGCAGGGTTTTGTTTTTCTCGGAGATTTCATAACTCCAAATGCCCTGATTTTCGATGTTCCAAAGCGATCGACCGGTTAGCAGCATCGCCCGCGAGGGCAGACAGACCCCGGGCGAACTGGCACCCATGATATATGCATTGGTGAACGCGGTGCCTTCGCGGACCAGACGGTCGATATTCGGTGTTTGAATATGGGGGTTGCCGAGTGCGCCAACAAGTTCGGCGTTCTGGTCGTCAGTAAAGATAAAAAGAACGTTTGGGGATGTAGCCTCTTCGCCGGTACTCAACATGCCGAAGCCTAAAAATGTGGAGAGAATGGAGTTCTGGATAACACGTTTCATTGAAGGAGTAGAGTTTAGGGGTGCATTTGGGGCTACTTTTATAGATGAATACCTCGACAACAAGATTTTCGCGATAGCTCTTTACTAGCCGAAACGTAGTCGCATTGGTCTGGTGAGGTCAAGTTCGGATTCGAGAGCTAGACGTGGGTAAAATGGCCGAGATGCAGCAAAATTACAAAAACAACCGTGTCATATGGCCTTTCTGTGTCCTTTGCTTCTGTGGTATCAGCTCCGCAAGATCGAGTTGTTGGTGGTGAAACGGATTAAACTGTCATATTAAGCAGCGGGATGCGGATATGCTTGCGGACGGTTTCGCCGGGTAGGCGGTGGAGCTTGCGCCAGACGGGGGTGTCGCGTTCGTGCTGCGGGGCCTTGGCTATATAGAGGCCGGTGCCTAGATATATCGTATGCTTGCCGAAACGCTTTTGCAGCAGGTCGGTGGTTTTGCCGAGCGAGCGGATTTTCTCGATCTTTAGCGGATCCTCGAAAAGGCTGTATTGATATTGCCGGTCGTCGGATAGCCCCACAAGAACCACGCCAGTAGCCCGATAGGTTGTTCCCAGTCGGTATAGCTGGGCGTACAGTTCTCGGATTACCGGAATGACGTCATGCGCATTCTGGAAGGTTCGCGATAAGCGTGCGCCTGCGGCTGCCTCGGTATAGTCTTTTGTGCGTAGCGAGACATGGATCTCTTTTGCCCGCAGGTGGTGACGCCGCAGCTTGATGCAGGCGGATTCGAGATTGCGCACCAGCTTGGCATACATGAAGTCGGGATCGTCGGAAGGGGCCGAGAACGTTTTGGATTTGCTTATGCTTGCTTCGGGGCGCTGCAGCTCCTTGTCGAGCGGCATCACCATGTTACCGCGCAGCTCCTGCCACATTTCCGCGCCGGGCTTATGCAGCAGTTTGCGGATCCAGGGCTCGGGACGGTTGATGTAGTCCCAGGCGGTGTTCACGCCAAACTTTGCCAATAAAGCTACGCGGTTGCGTCCAAGTCCCCAGACATCTGCTGTGGGTATGCGTGGCAGGAATTCGTGGATGCGATTGCCGGGCACGGCGGTAAGGCCATGGGGTTTGCGGTAGTCCGAGGCGATCTTGGCGAGACTCTTGGTCAGGCTCAGGCCTATGGATACGGTCAGGTCCAGTTCGCGGTGTATGGTCTGCTGCAAGTCTCGGGCAATATCGGGATAGGACTTGCGGAAGTAACTGCGCATACCGGTAATGTCGGCAAAACCTTCGTCGATAGAATACTCTTCCACTTCCGGGGTGAAGCGTCGCATGATTTCGAACATGCGCTTGGACATCAGGCTGTAGGTTTCGTAGTCGCTGGGTAATACAACGAGATCGGGGCACAGCTTGCGGGCATCCCAGAGGCTGACGCCACGCTTTACTCCGCGGGACTTGGCCTCGTAGGAGGCACAGGCGATAATACCGCGTTCCTTGCCCGTCACACAGGGTTTGCCTCTTAAATCGGGATTTAGAGCCTGTTCTACAGAGGTAAAGAAGGCGTCGCCGTCAACATGCAGAATTGCATGCGGAAAGCTGTGGAGCATCAGCGGTGTCGGGGGCGTGTTCATGCATATTTCCGGATAACGGCACGTACGATTCCTCCGATTTGCAGGGTCCTGGCAGGACGGATACGGCTGTAGCGGGCGTTGGCGGGATCCAGATAAATCCCCTCACGATCCTTGCCGTAATACTTTAGCGTCCACTCCCCATCCACCTGGGCGATTACAATATCGTTGTGTTTAGGATTCTCGCCCTTTTCCACCAGTACCATATCGCCGGGCTGTATGCCGGCATCCTGCATGGAGTCGCCCGAGACCGTCAGCAGGTAGGTGGCTTCGGGTCGGCGTACCAGAAACTCGTCCAGACTGATGGTATCCAGCAATTCCTCCTCGGCGGGCGAGGGGAACCCAGCTTGGATGGAGCCCAGTGCCGGTATGCTGGCGGTTATCTTTGAGGTAAAGGCCACCTTGCCCTGGCTCGTGTGGCGCAAATAGCCAAGTTCCACCAGTCGGCGCACCGGTCCATACACGGCGTATTTCGAGGCATAACCGAAAAGCCGCGCCATCTCGCCAAACGAGGGGGCACGGCCTTCCGCCCGGTAGAACGCACGCAATTGCCGGATCTTCTCCTGGATATTTATCTGTCTTGGCATACCTCAATACTATAGATGTACGAACGTACAGTTCAAGAAAAAATGCGCCCGTGATCGACTGCGGCGCGGTGCTTTTTGTTGTTTGCTTCTCAGAGATACGATGTTATCATGCGGTCTATATGACGAAGCACATACAAACTGGGTGGTCTAGGGCTTTTTCTCCGTCTTTCGACATTCCTGAAAATCGTTACACCTATCGAAAGGGGTTGAAGTAATGCAGACGCGGCATGGATTTATGACAGGGTTTCTACGTGCGGTGTGTTTGTCTGGTTTTATTGGGTCAGCATTAGCGGGCAATTTGACACCGCCCGGACCTCCAGATTCGGCAGAGAGCGCGATGTATACGTTGGAGTCCATATGGGCGCGGTTGCATGATGGGACTCCGGGGGACAAACCAACAACGGGATACGTTGGTCCTGCGTTTGGGCCTGATGTTAGCCTTGCTATTCCTAATCTGAACCAAATCATGTATGCATGCCCTACGCGGGATGATGAACGCGGCGTTACATCGACCCAAGTGCCAACAGGAAAGACATTCTGGGGATTGACGACTTCTGAATGGGGTATAAGAACAGGTACGGGAACAAGGGTATTGTCGCCCGACAGTTATGTGGTAGAGGCCGGGTATTATGAAGCGACGGATTTGCGGGAAGTTGATGGTGATTTGACGGCGGAGAATATTGTTGAGGGAGTTGCGATATTTGGCGTGGAAGGTACAGCGCAAATTGGAGACGGTGGTGTATATCCTGCTCCGTTAGCGAAGACCGGTCAAATGACGAGTACCCAGATGGGCGACGACGGTGATTTTCAGAAGGGTGTCGTCTGGCCTAGTCCACGGTTTACAGATCATCATGACGGGACGGTGACGGATAACCTGACGGGGTTGATGTGGATCAAGGCACCACACACACTGAGCGGAAATGCAGGTCAACATACTTGGAGCGATGCGGTGGTGTTTTGTAATGAGTTAACGCATGCAGGCCATTCCGACTGGCGGCTGCCGAACGTCAGGGAATTGCTAAGTCTTATTGACTATGATAATTATGATCCTGCCCTTCCTCATGATCACCCTTTTACCATTCACTTTCAATCCGGGTATTGGTACTGGTCATCAACCTCAACCGCGGGTCTTACTGAATACGCTTGGATAGCTGTTTACGGTGTGGGTTATGCGACCAACGCAGGAACGAAAACGACATGGCATTATGTATGGCCCGTCCGCGCCGGAGAATGAAGTTACAACCTGTAGGGCATACACTTGTTCGGGGGCAAGGAATCTTCAGTTTCGCGTGACACGCTGTATTACCGCACGCGCAATACGGCTACCCACATCGCGATACTGTTTTGGGGCCATTATGGTTTTGCCGCACGATCCATAGGGTAACAGTAGTGTTAAGGCGCTACATTCTAACGTTTGGCGGACATAATTGTCTAAGGGCATACCCACTGCTTGCGGTCGGGAAGGTCGTTCGCGTTTAAACGTTTCGGCAGCATAATCGTCGCCTAATGCAATACGCAAAACGTTTGCCCATTTTTCCGCATCGCGTGTCGGGGCATCTGGAGCTTCCGTTTGGGGCAGGTAACAGTATATACCGTCGCTTTCTGTGCCGCCAGTCGCTTGTAAGTCCAATACGAGTGCGGGTTGACAGCGTGTTTGCCATTCTGCCAGATCTGATTGCATGGCACCGGTCTCATAACGCAATGGCGGATTTCCCCATGCTTGGTCCAGATCCGTGCATATGCCACCTCGTCCGTAATGACCGCGTTCCACGCCCCCAATATCTGCCAGCGGTATTGTCCAAATGAGAAGCCGTCCTTCGTTCGTGCGAGAGAAATGTTGCATGATTCCATCCAGAACCCACGATCCCGGGGTTTCGCCTGCATGTTGTCGGGCAATCAGGTACAGGCCTGGTAAGCAGGAAGAAGGTTCAACAGGATTGCTGATGCGCTGCATGTAACGGCCATCTTGACTCAATCCGATAGGGCTCGCATTCCAATACCCCTTCGATTTTTGCATAAGGGTTTTGATTTCAGGCTGTCCGTAAGGGTAACAGAGCGCAAATTCCGTCATCGGAGCAGGGTACGGGATGGTCCAGGAAACAGATACTTGGCCATCATCACGCGAAATGTTGCTGGAGCGCGTTCGGCTCCACCCTTGTCCCTCGCCACGAAAAACTGGGTGTAGATCAGAAGGCGTTTCGCATCCTGTCAGGTTTTTTGCAAATTCCAGTGTGATGGTGAGTGTATCAGGGTGTTGTGTCTCGGGATTGGACGCAATGATCCGAAAATTAAACCAGAGTGCCTGTGCTCCACCGCAGGGGTTTGCCGAAAAGAAAATCCTTGCCAGGTTCTCGTTTTGCTGCACACGCACGGCCGCAGCATTGCCTCCGGAAAATTTTGCATCAACACGTAAACTCATCGTGTGGAGCATATCAAAGAGCGATGATCTTTCAAGAGAAACCCCGTTAGAGGGTTTCGAGCAGTCGCATGATTACCTCGCTGTACGTTTACGATCCACTAAACGATGCATTAAAAATTTTAGGGGGGAAGGTATTTCTTAACTCGGTCATTGCTCTGAAACGGATCAATCAAAACATAATGATCATTGTCAATTTTCTCGCAAAGATACAGTGTGGTCTTGCGGTTTTGCTATATGCGCAATTTTGTTCTCTGAGTTTTGTGACATGTTTTTGGCGATTCTACGTTCGTGATGTGTTTTGCGGGCTGCTCGGACTTGTAATCCTTAGCAAGATTCCACTACATTCTGCCACGAAAGCAGTTTTGTTGATTGATTTATGTGTTCTTCCCGAAAAGCGGTTTGTAAATGGAGAAACAAACCAGATTGTAGAAAAAATGGATGCAGAAGTAATTATAGCGGGAGGTGGGCCTACAGGGTTGATGCTTGCGAATCAGCTTGGGCATAGGGGGATTGATACGTACATATTTGAAAAATCTGTAGCACCGGCCCGAACTTCCAGAGCCATCGGTATCACGCCTCCCAGTCTTGAAATCATGCGGCCATGTGGACTCGATGTTGCATTGATGCGCGCCGGGGTGCAGGTACAACGCGCTGTTATTCATGGCACCAAGTACCTTCTAGGCACGGTGGATTTTACGAGGATCGCCGGGGACTATCCGTACATCCTTGCCGTGCCGCAGTACGAGGTGGAAACGATATTGCGGGCGAATCTTGCCAAGTACCCATCTGTGAAGGT
>SKVN01000047.1 GCA_007129405.1 Kiritimatiellia bacterium | reverse complement strand
TTGCCGTGAAATGGGGCGGATGACGGGACTTGAACCCGCGACTTTCAGAACCACAATCTGACGCTCTAACCAACTGAGCTACACCCGCCATGCAGAATGGGCATGTAATCTACACGATACCATTGGCAACGCAATCTTAAAAACACAAAAAAAGGGCGACAGCCGGTGAGACCGGCATGTCGCCCAGGGTGCACTGGGTTGACACCCAGTTGGGGCTGCACCACAATCAAAGTACGTAGAATTATCGCATGACCAAAAGGGACCTTACAACATAGACTGAGAAATTCTGGTCCCTCACGGGACCTTAACGAAGCAGGCCAACAAGAACAGATCCCACCCGATCGACTACAGGCGATGTACCAGGAACGAAAGAAAGCCCCGTAATTTGCTCATAGGCCTGAATATAGCGACGGGCGGCCTCCAACCGAACCTCATCTGTCAAAACCGGAGGTTCCCCGTCTCCCACAAAACCTTGCGCAGCCAACCATGTTCGCACGTACTCCTTGTCCAATTGACGCTGGGGCTTACCTGCATCAAAACATGCCTGATAACTATCGGCATACCAATAACGCGAAGAGTCAGGCGTATTCACCTCGTCCGTAACCACCAATTTTCCATCCAGCATCCCAAGCTCATATTTTGTATCAACAAGAATCAGCCCTCTTGAGGCCGCATAATCCACACCAAATTGATACAAGCGCAAACAAATATCCGCAGCCGCATCAAACGTCCCGGCATCGATCAAACCTTCCGAAATGGCCTCTTCCCGCGAAATATTGCGATCATGTTCTTCATGCTTTGTCGTGGGCGTAAGAATCGGCTTCTCGAGCTTCTGATCCTTACGCAACCCATCCGGCAGTTTGTTTCCGCATAAATTGCGGACGCCATTGGCATAGTTGGTCCAGGCAGAGGTTTTTGTAACACCCGTCAAATAACCGCGAACAATGAACTCCAACGGAAGCTGTTCACACTCCTGCATAACAACAACGTTTGGATCAGGCACAGAAACCACCGGATTACCCACAATATGCGCAGTCTTTTCAAACCAGAATGTCGCCAACTGATTCAAAACCTGCCCTTTGCACGGAATCGTCCCGAGGATACGGTCAAACGCTGAAATGCGATCTGTCGTTACCAACACACGATTACCGTTACTCCAACACCAATCTCGCACCTTACCCCGCTCAAAAGACACGCCCTCGGGAAAAGGCGTCAACTCCAGCGGATCCACCAAACGCGCTTGCAAATCAATTTCTTCTGCCATGCAAAACTCCCTTGTAAACATACACGTTACATACAATGCACCTCCGCGAGCATATCGTAATACACCAATGCAAACAAGAACCCCATTCGCAATTATAACGATCCAACGCCACTACCGCCTAACACCTGCGGCGATCTTCGCCGCTGGGTCAGGATGTTGACGCTTGTAGATCCTTGTTTTTTCGTCTATGGTTCGTGCTGTCAAAGGGAACGGGGAAATCATGAGTACGCTCACAGAGATCAAATACAAACGCATTTTACTCAAACTAAGTGGCGAAACACTACAAAATCGAAACAAAGGACTAGCCATTGACCCCGATGCGGTTGCCCATGTGGCAACGCGCATTCAACATGTTGTTGAACAAGGCGTCGAAGTAGGCATTGTCGTCGGAGGCGGAAACTTATTTCGGGGATTAAGCGGTGCCCAGCGTGGCATTAATCGCTCATGCGGGGATTACATGGGCATGCTGGCAACCATTATGAATGCCCTAGCCCTACAGAATGGACTTGAGCAAATCGGCCTGGAAACTCGTGTGCAAACCGCTATTTCCATGCCTCGGGTTGCGGAACCATTTATCTTGCGGAGAACATTACGTCATTTAGAAAAAAAACGCGTCGTCATCTTTGGCGGTGGAACCGGAAATCCTTTTTTCAGTACCGATACCGCGGCGGCACTACGTGCCAGTGAAATGGGTGCCAATGCACTCTTGAAGGCAACCAAGGTCAATGGCATCTACACAGAAGATCCTGTTCATAATCCAGATGCCAGACGTTTTGATACCATTACCTATAGTGAGGCCTTATCGCGAAACTTGAAAGTAATGGATGCTGCGGCTTTCTCGCTTTGTATGGAAAATCACATACCTATTGTGGTATTTGACTTTTTTGCCGAAAACACTTTAGAACGCGTAGTCGCAGGTGAAACCGTAGGAACACTGGTAACCGATTAACCGCAGGGAGCGATAACATGGAATCAATTGATGAAATCTTGTTCGAGGCCGAAGATAAAATGGATAAATCCATGGATTTTTTCCATGAGCAATTTTCCGGTTTGCGCACCGGAAAGGCTTCACCAGCACTGGTCGAAAATGTTACGGTGTCCTACTATGGTTCCATGACACGATTGCGCGAACTCGCGGGTATTTCCACACCGGAACCCCGTCTCATTGTAATCAACGCCTACGATCCAACGGCACTGCCAGAAATCGAGAAGGCGATTCTCGCTGCGAATCTCGGTGTCACACCAATGAATGATGGCCGTGTCATACGTATTCCCATCCCCGAACTCAGTACCGAACGACGTGTAGAAATGACCAAATTGGCCAAACGTATGGCCGAAGATGGCAGGGTTGCGATTCGCAATGTACGACGCGAGGCCAATGATGCTGTTAAAGCATTGGAGAAAAGCGGAAAAACAACGGAAGACGCACGCGACGAAGCTCTCAAGCAAATCCAGAAGCTAACGGATGATCATATTGCCAAAATCGATGCCGACTTGAAAAACAAAGAAGCCGAGGTTATGGAAGTCTGATTCTACAAGATCAGCATACAGTCGCCATAGCTGTAGAAACGATAATGCGCACGCACGGCCTCTGCATATGCCTCCATAACCAATTTTCTTCCGGCAAAGGCACTTACCATCATAATCAGAGTGGATTTGGGCAAATGAAAATTGGTCAACATGCAATCTACAGCTTTAAACGAATATGGTGGATAAATAAACAGATCACTACGACCTGATCCGGACCGTATATACCCATCCGTAGCTATCACGGTTTCCAGGGTACGCACCGAGGTACTGCCAACAGCAACAATACGCCCCCCTTTTGCACGCGTTTCAGCAATCATCTCGGCAGCCTCTGGCAAGATTTCATATCGTTCTTCATCCATGCGGTGCTCCGTAACATCTTCCACACTGACAGGACGAAACGTTCCGATACCAACATGCAGGGTAATCTCCGCTTTACCGACCCCTTTGGCTCCCAATGCAGCAAAAAGTTCAGGTGTAAAATGCAGGCCCGCGGTGGGCGCTGCGACGGCTCCAGGCTGTGAGGCAAATACAGTCTGGTATCGCTCGGCATCTAGCGCATCTTTGGGGTCATGCTTGGCACGATGAATATAGGGGGGCAGCGGAATCTCCCCCACCTGATCCAGAACTTCAAACAACGGGCGGTCACAATCAAGTCGGATTTCGATACGACCAGCTTCGCCTTGGCGAACCACTTCAGCACGAATTTGCCCCCCAGCCAGTGACAAAAGCATCCCAGGTTTGGGTTGACGCGAAGATCGGCACAAGGAAAGCCAGCAACCATCCGTAGTCGGCTCGAGCAGTAACAACTCGACGGCGCCTCCGGACACAACCTTATGCCCGTAAATCCGCGCGCGAATGACCCGCGTATTGTTTACAACCAGAAGATCTCCAGCACGCAAATAATCCCCGATATCGCGAATATTGCGATGTTCGAGCTGACCCGTGGCCCGGTGCACGACCAACATACGCGCATCGGTACGATGTAACGCAGGTTCTTGTGCAATCAGGTCTTGCGGCAATTCATAATCAAAGTCAGCCGTCTGCATGGCAGTATATCCGTCATTCCCCGATAATCTTGACCAATACCCGTTTCCGGCGTCCCCCATCGAACTCGCCATAAAAAATGCGTTCCCACGGACCGAAGTCTAATTTGCCTTCCGTCACCGCAACAACCACTTCACGCCCCATAATCGTGCGTTTCAAGTGCGCATCAGCATTGTCCTCATATCCGTTATGCGCATATTGCGAGTACGGCTTCTCCGGCGCCAATCGTTCCAGCCATTTTTCAAAGTCACCATGTAAACCACTCTCGTCGTCATTAATAAATACGCTCGCAGTTATATGCATCGCATTGACGAGACACAACCCTTCGCGAATACCGCTATCACGCAAACACGTTTCGACCGCATCGGTAATATGCAACAACTGCCGTCGCTTCGGAACCTCAAACCATAACTCCTTACGATAACTCTTCATCTCTATCTCCTTACGGCGTGAACTGCATATCGTGCAAACGGCGGTAAATACCACTCTGCGTCAGTAAGTCGCCATGCGTTCCCGACTCAACAATTCGCCCTTGCTCCAGCACGAGAATCCGATCACAATTCATAATCGTAGACAAACGATGGGCAATCGCGAAAACCGTTCGCCCCTCAACAAGTTGATCAATTGCCTTTTGCACCATGCGTTCAGACTCTGTATCCAGAGCACTCGTAGCTTCGTCAAGGATCAAAATTTCTGGATCATTGAGCATGGCCCGCGCAATCGCGAGTCGCTGTCGCTGTCCACCGGACAGCAACATACCCAACTCGCCCGCCACCGTGTCATATCCCTGCGGGAGCTGTTCTACAAACTCATCGGCATAGGCTTGCTTCGCAGCACGTTCGATGGCTTCACGCGAAGCAGTAGGACAGCCATAGGCAATATTGGCTGCTATCGTATCATTGAACAAGAAGGTATCCTGCGTAACAACGCCCATTTTCAACCGAAGCGAACGCAAAGTATAGTCCCGAATATCAACACCATTGAGCAATATCTGGCCATGGGTCACATCAAAGAAGCGTGGCAACAAGTTAACCAGTGTCGTTTTCCCCGCACCAGAACCTCCCACCAAAGCAATCCGCTCCCCGGCTTTCACCGTCAAATCAATATCCCGTAGCACGGGTTCATCCTGATACGCAAAATCAATGTGTGAAAAATGAATTTCACGAATCGGCGCAACCAACTCCTTTGCGCCAACACGATCCGCCACCAGAACAGGAGTATCGAGAATCTCAAAAATACGGTCAGCCGCGGCGGAACTTTGCTCTACACTCAAGTGAATTTTGCTCAATTTCTTCACCGGCTCATACAGCAAGAATAGCGCTAATGCCATAACGATGAATTCATTCCAGGCCATTCCCAATGAAACAGCATAAAAAAGTGCTAATACAATTCCCGCCCCACCCATGAGAACCACCACAGGCTCAATAATCGCTTTCGCGCGTACAACGCGCATCGCACGCCCAAAGAAAATGCGACAAGCGTGAGCAAAACGATCCTCCTCACGCTGTTCCATACAAAAGGCCTTCACGATGCGCACCCCGCGGATCGACTCCTGCATAATCGTAACGATTTCCGAGAGCCACTCCTGACTTTGGCGAGAAGCCTTGCGAACACGGCGACCAAATACGACCATCGGAACAATGCACAACGGAAATGCCACCAACGCAACTACCGCCAAACGCCAGTTGCGGGTCACGGCATACACCGCCGCACCAACCAGCACAATCGGCTGCCGCACAATATCCGTCAGTACCGTGGAAACGGCTCGCTCAAGCATCATGGAATCGTTCACCGTACGAGATATCATTTCCCCTGTTTCGGTAGTGTTAAAGTAACCAACAGGCAAGTCCTGCAAATGGCGAAATGTCGCCACGCGCAAATCCATCACGACACGATTCCCAACCCACTGAATCAGGTAGCTATTCAAAAATTGTCCCAAACCGCGTAAAATCACCAATACAACCAACAAACCACCAATAATGAGCGCAACACGATGTGTTAGCGGTTCGCCTGTATCAAAGAATCGTCCCAGCATTTCTTGAATCACCGGCAAAAGCCCGACGGTCGAACCGGCAAAAAGAACACCGCAAATGGCACCGGTTATAAGACGACCGAGATACGGCCGAGCATAGCGAATTAAACGCATATACGTGCTACGACCTATGCGCTGGAACCAACGGTTTTGCATGAAGGAGGACAATGTCATTATGTATACTTTAACACTTCGTCCACCGTGGTGTAACCATCCAGAAGACATTGAATACCATGCTGCCGCATGGTCGTCATACCTTGCGAAACAGCTTTATCACGAATAACGATCGTAGGTTTCCGATCATTAATCATATCTCGTATCGCCTCGGTTACAGTCAGATATTCATATAATCCGCGGCGACCATGATATCCTGTATCATTGCAGTACGAGCAACCAGAGCCATAATAGAACGAGCGGCCACCGATATCAGTGCGGGAAAGACCCAACATATCCAGTACGTCATCTTCAGGTTCATACGCAGTTTTACACTGGTCACAAACGGTTCGCACCAACCGCTGGCCTAAAACAGCTTCAAGCGTCGAGGCAATCAGAAAGGGTTCAATTCCCATATCAATCAAACGCGTTACAGCACCGGCCGCATCATTTGTATGCAACGTACTAAAAACCAAGTGCCCCGTTAGCGATGCCTGAACCGCAATCTGTGCCGTTTCAATATCACGAATTTCACCAATCATGATAATGTCCGGATCCTGTCGCAAAAAAGCACGTAACACATTAGCAAAGGTATTTCCGGTGCTTTCCTTGACCGGTACCTGCATAATACCTTCGATATTGTATTCGACTGGTTCTTCCGCCGTCAGCAGCTTGCGATCAATCGTATTCACGCGCTTCAATCCCGAATAAAGCGTCGTCGTTTTCCCCGAACCCGTCGGACCGGTAACAATCACAATTCCATTTGGCTTTACAATGTCGCCCGTGAATTTTTCATAAACATCATCAGGCATACCCAGATTTTCCACGCTCAACTGTACGTTACTCTGGTCAAGCACACGCAGCACAACGCTCTCGCCAAATTGCGTGGGTAAAGTCGAAACACGCAAATCGATCGAGCGGCCACCAATCGTAAGCTGAATACGACCATCCTGTGGCAAACGGCGTTCCGCAATATTCAGACCGGACATAACTTTTATACGTGAGATGAGGGGCAAAGCCAATCGACGGGGGGGAGGTGCCATTTCATAAAGAGCACCATCCACGCGGTAGCGAATCCGAAATTCTTTTTCAAATGGCTCAAGGTGGATATCCGAAGCACGGTCATTCACCGCTTGATATAATACCAGATTGACAAACCGAATGACAGGCGTGGAGCCTGCAGCCTCCTCCAACCCCTTTTCATCCGTTTCATCATCAATCTGCAGCTCATCGGCATCATCAACACCGTCAAGTGTCGACAGCATGTCATTCACCGCAGCACTGTCATCCCCGTAAAATTGATTGATGCAAGCTTTTACGTCGTCAGCACGTGCCAAAACGAAAGACACATCACAGGTCAGCACAAACATTAACTCATCCATGGTTTGCGTGCTGACCATATCAAACGTCGCCATTTCCACAGATGTGTCCGTTACGCTGACAGGAACAACGTTATACATGCGGGCAACACTAGCAGGCACGCTGCGAATCGTCTCAACGGGAATATCCAGAGCAGGCAAATTGACGACTTGCGTACCCAGAAACGCCGCTATGATTTCCAGCAAATCATCTTCGCTAATCAATCCCAAATCTATGACGATCGAACGAATCTGCTTACCGGATTCCCCATGCTCCGATTGAACATCCGCAGCCTGCTCCCCATTCAACACGCCCTGCTCTACCAGAAGCTGCAGCAAAGGATCTTGTATTGTCTCTTCAATCATATCTACCTGCTCCAGATTTCCGCCTAACGGCCATCCGCGGCCTCCTGCAATTTTTGCCGAATCGACTCGGGATCCTGCGCTTTGGAAATCAAATCCTCATAACTGATTTGACCAGCCTGATACAAAGCCATCAGATACGTATCCATGGTAACCATACCATATTTTGCACCCGTTTGAATATCCGATGTAATTCGAAACGTTTTGTTATCTCGAATTAAAGAGCGAATCGAAGAGGTTGAAATCATAATTTCAAAGGCAGCCACACGACCAGGGCGATCCTGACGAACAAGTAGCAACTGCGAAACAACGGCCACGATACCGTTCGCTAACTGCGTGCGGATCTGCTCCTGCTGGTCCGTAGGAAAAGCATCTACAATACGATCGACGGTGGCAGCCGCACCCGTCGTGTGCAGCGTTGCAAACACTAAATGCCCCGTTTCTGCTGCAGAAATGGCGGCAGCCATCGTCTCCAAATCGCGCATTTCACCGACAAGAATCACGTCCGGATCCTGTCGTAATGCGCGCCGCAGCGCTTCGCTAAAAGAAGGAACGTCAACACCAATTTCACGTTGCGTTATGACAGACTTCTTGTGTGCATGGTAATACTCAACCGGATCCTCAATCGTAATAATGTGGCAATCGCGTTCCTCATTAATCACATTAATCATACTCGCCAGCGTCGTCGTCTTGCCAGACCCCGTAGGCCCCGTCACCAGAATCAGCCCCCGAGGACGGAACAACAGTTCTCGAAATTGCGCTGGCAAACCAATTTTTTCCAATGTCAATAAATCTTTGGGAATCTGACGCAACACAATCCCGACATGCCCTTTTTGTTTAAAAATACTGACGCGAAAACGGGCCTGATCTCCAAAACCAAACCCAAAGTCACTGCCCCCGCTTTCGCGTAACTTCTGCTGGTCACTGGATGACGTAATGCTTTTCATTAAGCGCTCCGTATCGGCGGGCGTCAATGGAGAACAGTCTAATCCTTCCAAATGACCATGCAAACGCATCATCGGCGGCAATCCCACGGTCAAATGTAAATCGGAGGCACCCTCATCTACCGCAAGCTGCAACAGATCATCCATTTCAACATGTTCGCCCGACATCATTTCATGTTCTTCGCTCATCAGTCTGAATCTCCCATGGTTACACGCAACACTTCCTCTAACGTTGTCACCCCTGCTCCAACTTTTCGAACGCCATCTTCACGCAAGGTACGCATGCCCAATTCGCGCGCATGCCGACGCATTTCCGAAACGGACATCTTTTCAAAAATCATGTGCTGAATGGCATCATTAATCACGAAGACCTCGAACAAACCTTTACGACCGGAATACCCTGTTAGTGAGCACTGATTACAACCATGGCCCCGCGTCAACTTGCGTCCCAAAAGCGGCTCCCCCGCTGGACCCAAAGACCGAATGGACGACTCATCCGGATCATATTCTTCTTTGCAGTGCTCACAAATGCAACGAACAAGACGCTGTGCCATCACAGCACGAATGGACGAAGCGACTAAAAACGGTTTTACACCAATATCCAGCAAACGCGTAATGGCACTTGGCGCATCATTGGTGTGCAGCGTACTAAAAACCAAGTGACCGGTAAGCGACGCCTCCGTGGCAATCTGCGCCGTCTCTTTATCACGAATTTCACCAATCATCACAATATTGGGCGCCTGACGCAAAATAGAGCGCAGTGCCAAGGGAAACGTCATCCCGATCGTTGTATTCACCTGCACCTGATTAATACCGGACATCTGATATTCAACAGGATCCTCAACGGTAATGATTTTGCGATCCGGGCGGTTAATGTGATTCAGACAAGCATACAAAGTCGTCGTCTTTCCCGAACCCGTTGGACCCGTCACCAGCAAAATCCCGTCCGGCAAACCAATCAGCCGCTCAAATAATTGTTGATCGTCTGAGAAAAATCCTAACTTGGGTAAACCCAAAGCAAGATTTTGCTTATCCAGAATACGCATCACGATGCTCTCACCATTGTTTGCCGGCACCGTTGATACACGTAAATCCAACTCGCGACCTTGAATATTGACTTGGATGCGTCCATCTTGCGGTATGCGCCGCTCCGAAATCTTCATGCCTGCCATGATTTTCACACGAGAGATAATAGCCGACTGCAAGCGCTTGGGAGGACCATCAACTTCATGCAGTACGCCATCAATCCGATAGCGAACGCGAAATCGTTTCTCCAGTGGTTCTAAATGAATATCTGAGGCATGATGACGATACGCCTCAAGAATAATCAGACTCACAAGCTTGATAATCGGGGCATCCGACTCACTTGCATCACCACTATCAATCAACTCGTCCGGCACCGTTTCCACATCCACAGCACCATCAGATATCTGGTTGAGCATGTTCTCAACATCGGCCTCAGCCGGATAATAGCGATCCAACAAGGCCCGCAACTCTTTCGGGCGTGCGACGACACCTTCAACATTAATTTTCAACAAATATCGTAATGCGTCGAGCGTATCGAAATCCAAGGGATCACTGAGGGCAACCGTAATTCCATCGGCCGTTTTATATAGGGGAACAATGGCATACCGACGAGCCGTTTCGGCCGAAACCAAGTCGCGCGCCTCCGCAGGAATATCAAAATCATGGAGGGACACAAATTCCATGCCAAATACCCCTGCCAAGGTACCCAACACATCATCTTCACTGACAACATTCTCCGCGAGCAGCAAATCTACCGGCGAAGTCCCCTCAAGAGCAACACGCTCACGCGCATCGTTCGCTTGCTCTTCTGTGACAATGCCATGATCGCAGAGAACATCCAATACGTATGTATCATTCGAAGTCAAATTTCTGATCCTCTCGTTCTAAAAAGACTTACACTATGACCGCCAGCCTATGCGAAAAACGATTATTGATCCAGCTTTTGCTTTAACATCTCCAGCACCATCGGTGGGTTTGCCTTTCCGCGACTGAGGCGCATCACCTGTCCCATCAAATACTGGGCAGCAGCAGCCTTGCCATTACGATAATCCGCAACGGACTTCGGGTTGGCAGAAATCGCTTCATCCACCATCTTTTCCAAAGCCCCCGTATCGCTTACTTGCGCCAAACCCAATTCATCGAGTAGCCTTGCTGGATCACCACCCTTGTTTGCCAACACGGCAAAAATCTCTTTTGCCCCCGTCATGTTAACGGCACCATCCTCTACAAGCTTCGTCAAGGCTCCGAGAGATGCTGCCGTGAGTGGCAACGCAAGAATCCCGACACCCTTTTCAGAAAGCACACGCAAAACATCCGTCATGATCCAATTTGAAACCGCCTTGGTATTTCCTCCCGCACGTACCGCCTCCTCAAAAAAGTCGGCTACTTCCCGCTCCGCAACCAGCACACCGGCATCATATGCCGGCAGACCATAAGTCTGCACAAAACGTGCTCTGCGCTCGCGCGGGGCTTCTGGCAATGCCTTGCGCCACGCGTCGATCTGTGCATCTTCCAGCACCACGGGCAATAAGTCCGGTTCGGGAAAATAGCGATAGTCATGCGCGTCTTCCTTGGTACGCATACTGCTGGTCTCCCCGCGATCGGGATCCCAGCGGCGCGTTTCCTGAACCACACGTTCTCCGCGATCCAAGAGAGCCGCTTGCCGCTCCTGCTCGTACTGCAATGCATGGAAAACCCCTTTGAACGTATTCAGATTCTTCAGCTCTGCTTTTGTTCCCAGCTCTTGCTGCCCAACCGGACGCATACTCACGTTCACGTCGCACCGCATGTTGCCCTCTTCTAAATTGCAATCACTGACACCAGCATACAGCAAAATTTGCTTTAGCGCCTGTAAAAAGGCGTAAGCTTCTTCTGGCGAAGACAGGTCCGGCTCCGTGACAATCTCCATCAAAGGATGCCCAGCCCGATTAAAATCCACCCCACTCGATGCACCAAAATGGGTATTCTTCCCGACATCCTCCTCTAAGTGGATACGCGTCAGCCCAATCGTTTTTTCCGTGCCATCCTCCAGATCAATCTTTACCCCTCCGCCTAAACAAAGAGGCTTGTCGTACTGCGAGATCTGGTAATTCTTAGGCATATCCGGATAAAAATAGCTCTTGCGATCAAACTTGCTCCAATGCGCAATATCGCACCCCAGCATAAGCCCACTGACGACCGTCAAACCGATGGCCTCCCGGTTCATGACCGGCATGGCTCCTGGATACCCCAGACAAACCGGACACACCAATGTGTTCGGAGCCTCACCGTAACCTGTCGCGCAACCACAAAACATCTTTGTGCGCGTCTTCAGTTGCACATGCACTTCTAACCCTATGGTCGTCTCGTAAACCATCACGCCACCGCCTTCTTGCGCTGCTCAAATGCATGCCCGACCCGCAATATCTGCGTTTCACCCAGCGCGGGCCCCAAAATCTGCAACCCTACGGGTAATCCCTCCGATGTGGAAAAAGAAGGCACCGACATGGCACAAATACCCGCCAGATTTGCTGTAGCAGTGAATACATCACTTAAATACATTTTCAAGGGATCCCCCGTATTCTCTCCCACGCGAAAAGCAGGCGTCGGTGTCGCGGGGGCCAACAAGGCATCACAGGTGGCAAACGCGTTTTCAAAATCCTGCAAAATTAAACGGCGCACTTTCTGTGCACGTAAATAATACGCATCATAATAACCGCTACTCAGGACATACGTTCCAAGAATAATGCGGCGCTTCACTTCAGCGCCAAACCCCGCTTCTCGTGTCGCACCATACATCTCCACAGGATCATTTCCTGGCGAAACACGACGCCCATAGCGAACACCATCAAAACGAGCCAGATTGGCCGATGCTTCAGCCGTCGCAATGATATAATAGACAGCAATCGAATACTCGGTATGCGGCAGGGAAACATCCACAATCTCCGCCCCCAGAGCTCGGCACGTATCAACCGCCTGCAGAATAGACGCACGCACCGCATCGTCCATGCCATCCACAAAATACTCCTTAGGCAAACCAAGACGCATCCCCTTCAAATCATGTTGTAAAGCCGCCCTATAATCAGGAACAGGAACATCCAGTGTGGTCGAATCCATGGTGTCCAGACCCGCCATAGCCTGGAGCAATATCGCCGCATCTTCAACGGTATGCGTCATAGGACCAATTTGATCTAATGACGAGGCAAATGCCGTCAAACCATACCGGGAAACACGACCATACGTCGGCTTCAAACCCACACACCCACAAAATGCAGCAGGCTGTCGGATCGATCCTCCTGTATCCGTTCCAAGGGTAGCAATTGCCTCTCCTGCCGCCAATGCAGCAGCCGAGCCGCCGCTGGAACCTCCGGGCACACGCTCCAAATCGACAGGATTCCGCGTTACCATGTAGGCCGAGTTTTCGGTGGAGGACCCCATCGCAAACTCATCCATATTCGTGCGCCCCACAAACACGGCACCAGCCTCCCTGAGCCGGGCAATCACGGTGGCATCATAGGGCGCTGTATAACCTTCAAGAATATGCGATGAACATGTGCACGGCTGCCCCGCGACATTCAAGAGGTCCTTCACCCCGATTGGTATTCCCAACAAGGGGCCCGACTTCCCCTGCGCACGCGCTTCATCGGCCGCACGAGCTTGCTGCAAGGCAAAATCCGCATCCAGAGAAACATACGCATGTATGTTGGAATCGACATCCTGGATTCGTCGTAGCAAAGCGTCTGTAAGATCCACCGCAGAACAGGCCCCGCTAGCCAGCAGATCTCCCGCTTCCCGGATCGTTAAACGCGAAACATCCAAATTGGTATCCCCCATATACTTATACCTCGATTCCTGCACATGCAGCAAAATCTATCATTCAACGATTTTGGGAACGGCAATCAAACCATCACGTTGCTCCGGAGCATTATCCATCACCTTGCCATGATCGATACCGGGACGCGGCTCGTCCTCGCGCCATACATTGGAAACCGAAACGGTATGCGACAACGGCGCAACACCATCAACATCCAGCTTTCCAATTTGCTCCACATAATGAACGATCTGTTCCATCTGTCCTTGAAACAGGGCAATTTCATCATCGCGCAAATGTAGGCGCGCCAGATGCGCCACATATGCCACATCCAGACCACTCGCTTTTGCCTGCTCTGCATCACCCATACCTGATTTTCCTTTATTCCCTCGTTACCAATATCTCAACGTATCGCAAGAAGACTTTGAACTCTACATCAGATAAAAACGTGTGTAAAGATCCCCCATCAACAAATCCATGCACCGAGTCATCGCCCCCAAGGACATCCATCAAAACGCGAACAGCACGGAAGCACGCGTACGGTATACCGGGCAACCTTCATCCTCCGTATCCCGCAGCACGCAATTGCGCTTCCGTCAACGAAGAATCGTTCACTTGCGACATATACCGCTTCACATATTTGCCGATCATATCAATTTCCACATGCATGCGATCTCCCGCCTGACGATCGCGTAAACTCGTGTGTTGCCATGTCCATGGAATAATTTTTACCTCAAAAGCATCTGCATCTAAGCGCGTAACCGTCAGACTGATACCATCCAGAGCAACCGACCCCTTCAAAACAATCCCCTCTGTCACATCCCGGGCACAATGCACGCGCACAACGCGATCGGCCCCCTCCATGCGTATTTGTTCCAGCGTACCAACACCATCCACATGACCACTGACCATGTGCCCCCCAAACCGGTCGCCCAACCGCAACGCTCTCTCCAAATTCAATGCCTGGCCTTTACGAGCCGAGGCCAACGTCGTTCGCTGCAACGTTTCGGAAAGCACATCACATGCAAACCAATCTGTGCCTGCCTCCGTTACCGTCAAACACACCCCCTGAACCGCAATACTCTCGCCAAGCTCTAATGCCGGATCCCACGTCCCTTCGCGCGAAATCACAAGCCGCGCCCCCGCCGAACGCGATTCCATGCGCGTTAAACGCCCCACTGTTTCAATTAATCCCGTAAACATTTCAACTCCTGTGCTTATTCTGGTGTAGCGACTAGACAAACATCCTCCCCAACACGCCGCACATCAGCAAAACGCAACCGCGGTGCATCCTCGAGCAACCATCCCGGCAATCCTGTAACAGGAACACCATTGCCCCCCAGCAAACACCCCGCAACATAAAAACGGCATACATCCACAGCATGTTCACGCAACAGCGCACCAGCTAACGCACCGCCCCCTTCACACAATACATGCAAATATCCTTCTGCGCCCAAACGCTGCAATAAGCACCCCACATCAACCCGCGAACCCTTCCCGCAAGCCCAAAGGGTAACATTCGGCTTCGCAAGCTTCCTTCTACGCGCGGGCGAGCAATCTTCCGTAACCACAATAACAGTTGGATAACCATCGCATAGAACTTTTGCGGTGCGTGTAATACGCCCAGATCCATCCAAAACGACACGCAAGGGCTGCTGGGCAGATCTTGCCTTCACCAGTAAGGACGGATTATCCGCTGCAACCGTACCCGCCCCCACAAGAACGGCATCCACACGGCGACGCAACGATTGCACCTCTCGACGGGCAGCCAGACCGGTTATCCATTGAGAATGCTTTTGGGCATCCCCAATACGACCATCCAAACTCATTGCCATTTTCAAAGTCACATAGGGCCGCCCCGTCGTAACCCATTTTGCAAAAGGCGCCAGTAAAGCAGCGCCCTCTTGCATGCAAACACCGGTAGATACATGCACGCCATGTTTGCGCAGTATGCGCAACCCCCGACCCGCGTGTTTCGGATTCGGATCCTTTACGCTTACAATGACCTCGGCAATACCCGCAGCAAGAATGGCTTCCGTACATGGTGGTGTTCGTCCATGCGTCGAGCAAGGCTCAAGCGTTACATAAAGTCTTGCCCCTTGCGTTTGATCGCGACGCAAACCACGCAGCGCCGCTACTTCCGCATGTGCACCCCCAGCCTTACGGTGATAGCCCGCACCGATCAAAAGTCCATCACGAACGACAACAGCACCTACGGGCGGATTTGGATGCGTTTTCCCCTCTCCCTTGGCAGCCAAAGCCAAGGCCCGTTGCATCCACAATGTGTGCTCTTCACGGCTTACCAATGCCATCCGTCACTGCGTTCCTTTCCACCGCCAATTCGCGCCGGACCCGATCGAGAATCCCGTTCACAAAGCGACCCGATTCCGCGTTGCTGAAATACTTGGCCAGATCAATAGCCTCATTAATCACCACTGCAGGCGGTACATCCGGACAAAACAAGAGCTCATAAAGGGCAATCCGCAGCACATTCCGGTCAACGGCTGCCATACGGGTAATACTCCAGTGCTGCGCATATTTCGAAATAATCGCATCAATCGTAGGCTGCTCCGCATAAACCCCGCGCACCAACTTTTCGGCAAAAGCCCGATTCTTTAAATCCTTCTTCGGGTTTTCAGAAAAAAAATCCGCAAGTAACCAATCCAATTCTGCTTTCGCATTCAAGTCCAGACTGAAAACGATCTGCAAAGCCCATTCACGAGCATCGCGCCTTGTAGCCATCTTCTACGCTCCTAGCGCTTCTACAATATTGGCCATTTCAATGGCGGCTTGTGCAGCTTGCCAACCTTTATTGCCGGCCTTCGTACCACAACGTTCCAGTGCCTGTTCCAGCGAACTGGCACAAACCACACCATTAATAACCGGAACCCCCGTGTCTAACGCTATCTGGCTGAGCGTTCGGGCAACCTGTCCATTAATCAAGTCTGCATGCGGTGTAGCGCCTTGCACAACAGCACCCAAGACAATCACAGCATCAAACGTACCGCTCGCAGCCAAACGCTTCGCAACCTGCGGCAATTCATTCGCCCCTGGTACCCATACCGCTGTAACAGCATCAGGAGACGCACCATGTCGAACAAGACAATCTTCCGCCCCGCCAATTAATTGCTTCGTCAACAAATCATTAAAACGACTCACCACAATCGCGAACTTCTTGCCATTCGCTACCAACGTTACCGATACCTCTTTCATCCTTTCCTCCTCCTTTTTAGACTACAGACTGAAGACCGCAAACCGCTCAAACACAGAAACATCAAAGCAAATCTTAGTAGGCCCCTATCCCTCTACCTCAACATAACCGACCTGTGATTTTCGACATCCTTTTTTCCGGCTAGAATAGCACAGTCGACAAGTCTTGTACGATTGTGCCTTTGTGGTTCAAAACCAGCAAAACCTATTTACGCAACATCCCATTTCAACATTCCCGCATTCCAGCTTTTCAGCTTTTCAGCTTTTCAGATAAGGTGCCCCAATTTCTCGCGCTTCGTGGCAAGATACTTGGCATTTTCACTTCCCGGTTCACACACAATGGGAACACGCTCCGTGATCGTCAATCCATATCCTTCGAGCCCCACAACCTTGCGCGGGTTATTTGTCATCAAACGTATACGATGAAGCCCCAATTCCGTTAAAATCTGCGCACCAACACCATAATCACGCAAATCAGCCTCATACCCCAATTTCTCATTTGCCTCAACCGTATCCAACCCGCCATCCTGCAATGCATAGGCATGTATTTTCGCCGCCAAGCCAATGCCACGCCCTTCTTGTCGCATATATAAAATGACACCATGCCCCTCTTCTCCCACCATTTGCATGGCCCGGTGCAACTGCAAACCGCAATCACACCGCTGTGAGTGGAAAACATCACCAGTTAAACATTCACTATGCACGCGCACCAAAGGTGCCGCTTGTTGCGCAGGCATCCCCATCACCAACGCAATATGGTGTTCCCCATCGACAATCGACTCGTACAGTCGCAACTGGAAAATGCCCGCGTCTGTCGGAAAGCGCACCCCCCGAATAAAACGAATTTGTTTCTCCATCCGTCGTCGATAGGCAATCAGATCGGCAATACTAATCATGAGCAAGTCATGCTGTCGGGCAAATGCTTCCAAATCCGGCAAGCGCGCCATCGTGCCATCCTCATGCAAAATCTCACAGATCACACCTGCGGGTTTCAATCCCGCCATTCGCGCCAAATCGACGGATGCTTCCGTGTGCCCAGCCCGATGCAATACACCCCCGGCGACCGCACGCAAGGGAAACATGTGCCCTGGACTCACAAGATCCGTATCTACACTACCCGCATCGATCAGGACCTGTACCGTCCGGGCACGGTCATGCGCACTAATCCCGGTCGTAACGCCTTCTTTGGCGTCCACTGATTCCATAAACGCCGTACCAAAGTGATCGCCACTATTTCCGCGCGCTGCCATCGGCGATAACCTGAGTCGCTGCAACTGATCATGCTCAAGTGCGGTACAAATCAAGCCCCGCCCGAAACGCGTCATAAAATTGATCATCGCAGCATCGGCCTTTTCGGCGGCACAAATCAGATCTCCCTCGTTTTCCCGACGTGCATCATCGGTAACAATAACCGGACGACCTTGGCGAATTGCGGCAAGCGCTTTCTCTATGTCGGCAAATGGCATGCATACCCTCCTGTATCAAAACACCACCTCGGACCAGGGACATGCCACGGAAGGAACCATAATACAGGCACACGCAAAAAACCTTCAAGGCCTTTGCATAAACGCTGTACCCCCTCCCATCCAGACTCGAAGCAAAACGCTTCCTACTGTCGGCAACGGAATTTCACCGTCTCAATCTAGCTGCGCTAGAGTCGCGGACTATAACCGCCGGTCGGGAATCGCCAGCAATACACTGGCACCACCCTGTCCCGAAGATACATGTAATCATTTTTTCATCCATGCACAAATTAGCACATGAACCTCTCTCATGCTGCATAACATGACACAAAAGCGCAAGCACGAACTGCGAAAATACGCGCAGCCCGAAACCTTATGGACATCTGAAATCAAAATACTATAATGCAACCCGCGCCATAGTTCATGAAAGATAGATAACGTGCGCACAGCAATGAAGTTCTACGTAGCAGGAACACATCAAAACAGAACAGGAGCAAGAGTCATGCCCAAAAAGAAAACGCCAACATGGATCACAACATTACCCAAAGTCGGGATTCGCCCTACCATCGATGGACGGTACGGCGGTGTGCGGGAATCACTCGAAGGCCAAGTGATGGATATGGCGAAACGCGCCTCTGAGCTCATTACCAGTTCTCTGAAATACCCCAACGGAACACCTGTCGAATGTGTCATCGCCGACACCTGCATTGGTGGCGTTGCGGAATCTGCCGCTTGTGCCGAAAAATTCGATCGTGAAAATGTAGGCGTTTCTCTCACCGTTACCCCTTGCTGGTGCTACGGCTCGGAAACCATGGATATGGACCCCTTGCGACCCAAAGCAGTCTGGGGCTTTAATGGCACCGAACGACCGGGTGCTGTTTATCTAGCAGCCGTGCTCGCCGGACACACGCAGAAAGGACTCCCTGCATTTGGCATCTACGGGCGCGACGTACAGGATGGCGGCGATAGCAATATACCAGCAGACGTCGCCGAAAAAATCCTGCGCTTCACAAAGGCTGGTCTGGCCTTAGCCATGATGCGCGGTAAATCCTATCTCTCCATGGGCGGTTGCTCGATGGGCATTGCTGGCTCCATCGTCGATCAAGCCTTCTTCGAGTCATACCTTGGTATGCGTGTCGAAGCCATCGACCTCACCGAGTTTGCGCGCCGTATGCGCGACGGAATCTACGATCAGGAAGAATACAAACAAGCCATGCAATGGGTAAAAGAAAACTGCAAGGAGGGCTTTGACCCCAATAGCAAAGGCACCAAACGCTCGCGCAAACAGCTCAACAGCGAATGGGAACAATCCGTCAAAATGGCCATCATCACCCGCGACCTTATGTATGGCAACCCCGTACTCAAGAAAATGGGTAAAATCGAGGAATCACGCGGACACAACGCCATCCTCAGCGGATTCCAAGGGCAACGCCACTGGACAGATGCATATGCCAACGGGGACTTCCTCGAGGCCATTTCCAATAGTTCATTCGACTGGAGTGGCATTCGGATGCCACGGCTGGTCGCCACGGAAAACGATAGCCTGAATGGCGTCCCCATGCTGCTCTCATATCTCCTGACCAATACGGCACAAGTGTTTGCCGATGTTCGAACCTACTGGAGCCCGGAAGCAATCAAGCGCGTCACAGGCCACGATGTGGAAGGCCCTGCCGCCAACGGCATCATCCACCTCATCAACTCCGGCTCCGCCGCACTTGATGGTAGCGGGCAGCAGTCCAGCAACGGGGAGCCCGCGATGAAGCCCTTCTGGGAGATTACCCGCAAGGAAGCGAAAGCTTGCCTCAATGCCACGACCTGGCACCCCTCCGTCACCGAGTACTTCCCTGGGGGCGGCTGGTCCAGTAAATTCACAACCAAAGCAGGGATGCCTGTCACCATGAGCCGCATCAACCTTGTAAAAGGACTCGGCCCGGTCCTGCAAATTGCGGAAGGTACCACCGTAGAACTACCGGCAAAAGTACACAAAACACTCGATGACCGCACCAACAACACATGGCCGACCACATGGTTCGTGCCTCGGACAACGGGCGAAGGCGCATTCCGCGACGTCTATTCCGTCATGGCCAACTGGGGTGCCAATCACGGCGCATTCTGCTACGGCCATATCGGGGCAGACTTGATTTCGTTAGCAGCACTGCTGCGTATCCCCGTATTCATGCACAACGTCCCAGAAGATAAAATCTTCCGTCCAAGTGCATGGGCATCTTTCGGAACAGCCGATCTGGAAGGTGCAGACTTCCGCGCCTGCGCAGCCTATGGTCCCCTGTACGGATGATAAACAACAGACCCGTAAAAGCCGGATTGCCGTTCTTGGGCAATCCGGCTTTTGGGATCGCTCAACCCGTTCGAAACGATCCGAATAGGCCCAGACCATCTGTAGGCTTCTCACGCGAAATCCGATATTGCAACACATCAGCTCCCAGGCCATTCGTGAGGCTGAAACAGCATTTCGAAACCGCGACACAACCCCGCTGTACCCCATTTTCACTGTATCAAGGACGATTGTATGGCCTTGTCGACATTGCGCCCCTCTGGAACACCTGCAATCGCAATCAGCTTATCCACTAGCAATTTCATCTTGGTGGTACTTTCAGAAGATAGTTCCAACATTTTACGCTGCACATCACTGATCTCCCCTATCATACCAGACATCAATGTATCGACAGAGCAATTGATCACTGAAAGCGGTTGACACAATTCCTGCCCCAACTCAGCAAGAATTTCGAAAAGCCGCTGTTGTGAAATCCGCGGTTTATCGCTCCGATCCGTCTTGTCCGTTGCGGCTCCCTCAACTTCGCGCACCAGTTGTTCGATACGCTTCTCCGCATGCAACACAATCCGGTTCACCTGCTGCTGAACAGCTTCTACATCTTGCTGCAACACCTTCTCTGGTATGCGAAGCATAACGGCGCATTGCCCCTCGGCAGATTCAGCATCACCAGTGATGGCACCCCCTCGTCCCATTTCGCCATCACCACCTTGTCCCAGGCCAACATCTGTTTCCAGCTTTTGTATGAGTTCATGCAAATGCAGAATGGTTTCGTCTGCACCATCGAGCCCCCCGTCCCCAGCCAGGGCAGAACCACGCGTCGATTCCGGTGTCGCACTCGCTTCAATCACGCCACTCTTAACCATCAGATCGTGCCAATCCTCAGGCGCCAAGCCCCCTTCAATTAGACGCGATTTCAGATCGGACTCCTCGATCACTTCAACCGTCTTGTTTTTCATAAAACGTAAAATACGTTTCTCACTACTGCTGATCGCACCGCGACGCTTCACATACTCTTGTGACAAAGCGTCAATCGTAAGCTCATCTTCCATCGTCTCAATCACATCATGAATGGACTGAAACGCATCATCATCCGCCAGATGCGCCTCCGTTAATTTTTCCTGCAATTCTTTCTCCACCTGCGACAACGTCTTGTGAATCTGCTTCTTCGTCTTCTGGGTATGAAACGTGGGAGCAGAGGTAAGTGCCAAATAAACACGTTGCAGAATGGCAACAATTTCTTTTGTCACCCCATCATCCCCAGCGCCTTTGGATGCAGCGGCCTCAACAATAGCCGTTGTCAAATGTTCCGAATCTTCCGCCAATGCACGTACACGCGCCGAAGCCTCCGAATCCGCCGCATCTGCATCACCTCGCAAATATTGCGTCACCTGCTCCAATTGTTGTTTCTTCGCATCCTCGGATTCGGGCGCAACAATCGTCCCCTTTCCCACCACCATTTCGTCCTCGGTAACTTCAACATAAGAAATCTTCCGGGTCGTAATCACATCCGTAAGCCCCACGGCAGCAATCGCTCCAATCACGCCACCCAAAGCATTCAAATCTGCCGCGGGGGCCAACAAAATCTCCTGAAAAGCAGAAAATTGGGCACGCGTCATTTCGGGTTTCAGCGTAAAATTCGAAAGGTCCAACTTTTCCATGTGCTCCACGAATCCCTTGACCAGAGGATTCTTCTGCTCAACCGATACGCCGTTAACGCTCAGGGAATCGTCAGACAATACAACCGCAACCTCGCCCGACGGCCAAACCGTTTCCAACGTCGCGAAACAAGCCTGCGCAGCATTCTGGGTCACCCCATGCTGCGCCCCATATACCTGCGAATTGCTAATTAATAAACCCAGCGAACGTATGATTTGCTCGGCCTTGTCATAAGATAATCGTTCCATAATCATTACACCATTGGTTGGCTCTGTTTGCATTTCCTGTGAGGGTATCTACTGCAGAGCAGGGTAAATACAAAAAAAATCCTGCTTGCAAGCAAAAATCCTGCTTTACACACGCATGCGTGAAGTCTATATTCCCCCCCCACATAAGCAAGGGAAGTTTAGTTAGAGAAGCTCGAGAAGAGGATAACGTAGGTTATGAGTCAGATTGACAAAGCAAATATTCAGGAAAAATATCAGCGGCATGAACGGGACACCGGTTCATCCGATGTACAGATTGCTGTACTCACCAGTCGCATTCAAAAGTTAACCGAGCATCTGAAGGTTAACAAAAAAGATCACAGCTCCCGACATGGCCTGATCAAAATGGTTAGTGCCCGTCGGCGCCTGCTGGATTATCTCAAGGAAACGGACGTAGACCGTTACCAGAGCCTCATCAAGGATCTAGGTATACGCCGCTAATCCGGGAACAAGCCAATCCTGCCCTGCCGTACCAAATCATAGATTGGGCGGCAGATCGCATACACAGACTTGCTAGGCAGGATTTCAACAAAACGGCCTCCGGATCAAAACAAGTCAAATTCTCCGGCGGCTACTCAAAGAAGGAAAGTAACATGCAAAATGCAACATCCGTAGCCGCCATGGTTGGCGAAAACGAAATCAAACTAGAGGCCGGACTGTTAGCCCAACAAGCTGCTGGTGCCTGCTCGATCACCATCGGGGAAACGGTTTTATTCTCCGCGGTAACCTGCACGGATAAACCGCGGGAAGGCATCGACTTCTTCCCCTTGCAGGTAGAATATCGCGAGAAATTCTATGCTGCCGGACGGTTTCCCGGCGGATTCTTCAAACGCGAAGCACGCCCCAGTGAAGGCGAAATTCTAACAGCACGCTTCACGGATCGTCCTATCCGTCCACTGTTCCCTGCCCATTACTTCAACGATGTGCAGATTAACAACATGTTGCTGTCGGCAGATGGCATTCATGACTCAGACGTGCACAACATCACCGTTTCCAGTGCAGCACTGATGATCTCCGAAATTCCATTCATGGGGCCTATTGCTGGTGTCCGGGTCGGTAGAATCAACGGAGCGTTTGTGCTGAACCCTACGCATGAGCAACGCACGGAAAGTGATCTGGATCTTGTCTATGCATCGACCCGTGCGTTACCTCTCATGATCGAAGGCAGCGGCAAGGAAATCGCCGAAGCCGATCTGGTGGCCGCCATGAAATTTGCACATGACGCCTGCGTGAAACTGTGTGACCTGCAGCTCGAACTCCGCAAGGCTCTTGGTTTGCCAGAAAAAGTCATTGAACCGTTCACGCCCGACACAACGCTGCTCGACGCCGCACGCGCTGCTAGCGGTGATGCACTCTCTGCAGCACTCCAGATTGCCGGAAAACTTGAACGCCATGGCAAGGTCAATGAAGTCCGTGACACACTCAAAGACAAAATGCTCGCGCAATTCCCGGAAATGACCGACGAGGAATTTCGTGCAATGTTTGATCAACTCGAAATCGAAATCGTTCGCAAAAACGTTTTAGATCACGGCATCCGTGTCGATGGAAGAGCCTTTGATGAATTACGTCCTTTGAGCGCACAGGTCAACGTACTACCACGTACACACGGATCCGCTGTGTTTAACCGCGGGGAAACCCAGGCACTCGGAACCGTCACGCTCGGAACCAAATCGGACAAACAGAGTATGGACGCCATCACCGGCGGTGAAAAAATCAAGAGTTTCATGCTCCATTACAACTTCCCACCCTACAGCGTAGGCGAATGCGGGCGTCTAGGTAGCACCGGTCGCCGCGAGATCGGGCATGGTGCTCTTGCAGAACGCTCGCTGCGAGAAGTGATGCCTGCAGACTACCCCTACACCGTGCGGCTGGTTTCCGACATCATGGGATCAAACGGCTCATCCTCCATGGCTAGTATCTGCGTCGGTACCCTTGCCATGATGGATGCAGGTATTCCGATTACCGCGCCAGTCGCAGGCATCTCCGTCGGTCTCTTCACAGGCAAAGACAAATCCGAATTGGTTATCGATATCTTAGGAACCGAAGATCACTGTGGTGACATGGACTTCAAGGTTGCGGGTACCCGCAAGGGCATCACCGGCTTCCAAGTCGATCTCAAAATCCCGGGACTAACCTGGGAACTTGTGGAAGGCGCATTCAGCATGGCCCAAAAAGCCCGTGGACAAATTCTCGACTACATGGAATCCGTAATCTCTGCGCCACGCGAAACCATGTCCACCTATGCACCGCGCATCGAATCCATTCAGATCGATCCCGAAAAAATTGGTGAACTGATCGGCCCAGGCGGTAAAAACATCCGTGGCATTACAGAGCGCTCTGGCGCGCAAATCGATATTGCCGAAGATGGAACCGTCAGCATCTATGCCAGCAATGGAGAAGCAATGGAAAAAGCCATCGCCGAAGTAAAGGCCATCACCATGGAACCCGAAGAAGGCGAAATCTACGAAGGTCGCGTTACCGGAGTAAAAGATTTTGGCGCTTTCGTCGAAATCCTGCCGGGACGTGATGGACTCGTCCACATCAGCGAGCTTGCCGACTTCCGTGTCAACAGCGTGGAAGACATCTGCAAAGTTGGTGATGTCATGAAAGTCAAGTGCATCGGCATCGATGATCGTGGCCGCGTGAAACTGAGCCGTCGGGCCGCCATGGAAGATCTCGACCGCGAAGCCAACGCCTAAAACAGAATCAGGATAATATTGATACCCAACAAGGGGAAGCAGCAGTGCTTCCCCTTGTTGCATTTGGCCTTTCACAAGATACCAGCACTCGACTTTGTACACCACAAATGCTATCAGCTAAAAATGCACCAATCGAACATGACCGAACAAACAAGGAAAATTCATCCAGTCTGGATATGGTTTTGGCTCGGGGCTCTGCTTACCGTACTCCTACCCTTGACGCCCCCCCTGTTTGGATTGCCGTTGTTCGATCAACATCGTCTGATGCAAATTATCATTTTTACACTGGTAGCAACTGGTTCGCCATTACTCCGCCGACGATCCGCGACAGAAACCGCCCCTGTCAGCCGCATGGATCGCATTTGTCTGGCAACCGTACTCGCCTTGGGATTATGTTCTGCAGCACGCGCAAGACAACCGTTATGGGCGTTAACAGAAATCTCATTAATAACGATGTGTGTCGCCCTCGGCTGGACCGTCTTTACCTTGCGCAAACAACACTGCGGCGCACTGCTGGACCGCGCACTGCTAACTACCGTTTTCTTTCTGTGCAGTGTAATGACCGTAAAGTTTCTGTCGGCATATGCGGCATCGATCACCAGCGGATTCGGATCGATTGACACCCGATCACTCTTGCAGGGCTTCCCGAATATCCGCATGTACGGTCAATTCCAAACACTAACGCTACCCTTGCTTGTGTGGCCTTTGTTGGCAAAGGGAATAAGACGACGGTGGCAGGGTGCTGCTATTGTGCTCGGGATCATGTGGTGGACGCAAGCGATTGCCAGCGGCACAAGAGGTACCTGGTTAGGACTGGCATTCGCCGCAGCGGCAATGGCTGCTCTCTGCCCGACCGGACGACGCTGGGCAAAATGGCAACTGGCAATGGCAGCAGGTGGACTAGTACTGTTCTATTTGATAATGACATGGATCCCAGGCCAAATGCATACTGCTGTAGAAAATCACGCAACAGCGCGGATCACCACAAGTTTAACGGGACGCGATTTCATGTGGCGGCGGGCAGCGGAACTTACCCTGCAACGTCCATTGCTGGGCGTGGGCCCCATGCATTACGCGGATGCATCACCGCCAGTTCCGGGAGCAAGCCCGCATCAGGCGCTATTGCAATGGGCGGCGGAGTGGGGATTGCCGTCTTTGTTCATCGTTTGTGGCTTGCTGATGAAAGCGGCATGGGCAACAGCCAGAGTGCTGCAAAAAGATCATGCTTCGCACAAAACCCATGCGCTATATGGGTGTCTAGCCGCCGCCATACTCGCGTCAAGTACACAAGCCATGGTCGACGGAGTCATAGCCGCGCCCTACAGCCAGCTCTGGCTTGCAATTATCGGCGGGTGGCTACTGGCACTGCACCCAACAACAAAACGCGAAAAGGCAGTCTCCTCACCTTGGCAAAGTTTTGTCTGGCATGCCATCATAACCGCAGCAACAGCAACGCTCTGTTATATTGCCGCACGCGATTTACCAATGGCAAATCAGCGCATTACACAATATGTCCTGCATGTCCGTACCCATGACCGGGAAACGATTTGGCTACGTCCCCGCTTCTGGGTACAAGGCTTGATTGCCGATATCGACAAAACAGATTAAGCTATCCACCATATGACGACCAGTACCGTAGGATAAACTTCATATGCAATTCTCCTTCCACCATAGTCTCGGCCAGGCGATACAGCGGCAGCTTAAAGAAAACCACATGCTCCGACATAGCGCCCTGCTCTTTGCGGGATATCTGACGGCACATGTTCTCAATCTACTGTATCAAATGATTGTAAGCCGCAAACTCCCGGCGGAGGAATACACCCTCCTCGCAGCTTTCGTAGGCGCCCTTCTGATCGTTCAATACCCACTGATGACACTCACCACCGCCCTCAGTCGTTATAGCAGCCTGCTGATGCAGACTGGTCGAAATGGCGATGTAAGGCGTTTATGCACACGCTGGCTACTGCGCAGTATGTACGCGGGACTGGCTCTGGCTACCCTCGGAGTCCTTTTCCGAAACCCGATAAGCCAAATGCTACATATCGACCGGACCGGACCTGTTATCGTTGCGGCCATTTCCCTACCTGCATTCTTGATGCTGCCTGTGGTACTCGGCGTTTCACAAGGCATACAACGATTTGGTTGGAACGCCGGGACGACCATGGCAGGATCCGTTACACGCGTTCTCCTCGGCACCCTTTTAATCTGGACCTTCTACCCGACCAGCGGATGGGGACTCCTCGGACATGGCGCCGGAACCGGCTTACACGTAATTGCACTGGCAGTCGGCCTGTACTGGATCATGCACAAACAGCACCCCTCACCAGCACCCTTACCCAAGTTGCGGTCTTTCCTGCTGCAAAGCGGTCTCGTGCAATTGGCCTATGCCACATTAATGACGGCAGATGTTATTCTCGTAAAACACCTTATTCCACAAGAGGATGCTTTTGCATATGCCGCTACTCTCGGCAGAATGACGGTCTTTTTATCTAGCACAATCGTTATCGCTATGTTTCCAAAAGTAACCACAGCCGGCCAGATCACCCGCCAACAGTTTCTCATTTTCAAACAATCACTCTTATACACGGCCCTTTGCGCAGCCATTGCTATAGCGGGATGCCTGCTCTTCCCCCGATTCTTGCTTACATTTCTGTTTGGCATACACCATCCATCCCCCGCTTTAGTAGCCATGACCATGGCGATGGCAATCATCATGGGCATTTCTGCTCTGCTCAATACCTGCCTGCAGTTTCTTGTCGCGCAAAAGCGTTTCCGGCCCGCATGCTGGGTAATCGTAGCCGCGATCATCTATATTGCTGCCAGTGCACTCTTCCATAGCCAGACCTGGCACATTCTCATATGGTCCGCCGTAGCCAATACCTTTGCGCTACTTGCCCTCTTGCCTGCCTGTCGACAGGCATCCGCGTCAACAGAACAACCAGAAAACAATTCCTGACATACTCATATTTTTCGCTTGTTTCAAAGACATCTGTACCGATAATGGGAGTTTGCACATTTACGAAAGGAGTCCCTGATGGGATGGTTCAACCGATCGGCTGGAAAAAAACAGCAGAATGAAATTCCGGAAGGCTTGTTTGCTGTTTGTCCACGATGTAAAGCACACATTTATAAAGATGAATATGAAAGTGCATTCAAAGTCTGCCCGAAGTGCAATCATCATGAACGCTTAACTGCTGCAGAGCGCATAAGCCTGATCATAGATGATGGTACATTCCGTGAGTTCAATGCAGGAATAAAACCCAATGACCCGCTCGAATTCCGGGACGCAAAGGGCACCTACCGCCAAAAAGCGGATGATGCAATCGCCAAAACCGGCTTAAACGAAGCTGTCGTAACGGGCAGTGGCGACATTCATGGCATTCGTGCTACCTTTGCCATTATGGATTTCCGATTCCTCGGAGGTAGTCTTGCCAGCGCCACAGGCGAAAAAATCTTGTTAGCTGCCGAGCATGCCCTACGAATGAAACGAGCCTTGTTGATTTTCTCAGCATCCGGTGGTGCCCGCATGCATGAAGGGATTGTATCTCTCATGCAAATGGCAAAAACCTGTGCTGGTATCGCCAGACTCGACCGCGCTGGTCTCCCCTACATTAGCATCATGACAGACCCCACCTATGGCGGCGTATCTGCAAGTTATGCAACGGTGGGAGACATAAATCTTGCTGAACCCGGCGCGCTCATCGGCTTTGCCGGTCGCCGCGTCATTGAACAAACCATCAAGGAAAAACTTCCGGACGACTTTCAGACGGCTGAATATTTACTCGAGCATGGATTTCTCGATGCCATTGTAAACCGCAGTGAACTGAAACAATACCTGCACCGCATTCTCCAATACAGCTTGGGTAAAAAAGTTTGAAGGGATGATCATGAATCTGGAATTTGAAAACGAATTGGCGGAAATCGAAGCGCGCATTGCCGAACTGAGTAAGCTGGACAGCAAAGAGTATCCCCAGCTAAACAAGGATCTAGGCTCGCTGCGCCGCAAAATGAAAAGTCTCACAAAAAAAATATACGACAATTTATCCCCCTGGGATACCGTCAGGATTGCACGGCATCCCGATCGCCCGCTCTTTAAAGATTATATCGATGGCATGTGTTCAGAATTTATCGAACTGCATGGAGACCGCAGGGCTGGCGATGACAAAGCGCTGATCGGAGGATTTGCCACTATCGACAAGCACCGCGTCATGCTTATCGGTATGGTAAAGGGACGAAATGTAGATGAAAAGGTCTACCACAACTTCGGCATGCCCAATCCAGAAGGATATCGCAAAGCATTGCGCTTGATGAAACTTGCCGAAAAATACGGCCTGCCGATTGTGTGTTTGGTGGATACCCCCGCTGCCTACCCAGGCAAAGAAGCCGAAGAACGGGGTCAGGCCGAAGCCATCGCACGAAATTTGACGGAAATGGCCAATCTGGAAGTGCCGATCGTTGTCGTCGTGACGGGCGAAGGTGGCAGTGGTGGCGCACTGGGCATTGCCGTCGGCGATACCATCCTGATGCTCCGCTATGCCGTGTACTCCGTCATCCCGCCAGAAGGATGTGCTGCCATTTTATGGCGAGATGCTGAAATGGCTCCGCAAGCTGCCGATGCCCTCAAAATCACGGCAGAATCACTGCTCGAACTCGGCATTATTGATGATATTATCGATGAGCCTCCTGGCGGTGCACATCGTGACCCGGAAACCACGATTGCGCGAACAAAGGATGCCATTATCGCGGCATTACAACGCTTAAAACGCCAATCATCCAATCGCTTGCGCGATGGCCGCTACAATAAATTTGCACGCATGGGCAGGGTTAAGCAAACCCGCAGCTAGTTTCAGTATCATACAGACAAAGGAACCATACTATGACAGCACGTAAAACAGCAGCAAAAAAAACAACCCCACATGCCACAAAACGTATTCCCCTGCGCATTACGGACACCACGTTGCGCGACGCCCATCAGTCCCTCTGGGCAACTCGCATGCGTACCAAGGACATCATGGGAATCATAGATACAATCGATCAAGCTGGATATTACTCGTTGGAAGTCTGGGGCGGCGCGACATTCGATGTATGCTTGCGGTTTCTACGTGAAAACCCCTGGGAACGACTCCGCATGATTAAAGCACATGCGCCCAAAACGCCGCTACAAATGTTGCTTCGCGGACAAAACGTGGTCGGCTACAAAAATTATCCAGATGATGTTCTCGACCGTTTTGTCGAATTGGCCTGCCGTAATGGGGTCGATATCTTTCGCATCTTTGATGCCCTCAATGATGTCCGCAACATGGAGCAAGCGATTCGATCCGTAAAACGGTATGGTGGACATGCACAAGGCGCAATCTCCTATACAATCAGTCCCGTACACACGGTCGAAAAATACGTGCAACTTGCCAAAGAACTGCAAGCCCTCGAAGTAGACTCCCTCGTCATCAAGGATATGGCTGGCATTCTGTCACCCATCATGGCAGAAAAACTTGTCTCGGCGCTCGTGCGTGAAACCAACATCCCCATTCAGTTGCATACACATGCCACCAGTGGAATGGGAACCGCCACATATGTGGAAGGCGTTCGAGCAGGAGCAGGTGCCATTGATTGCGCCATTTCCGTCATGTCGAGCAGCTCCTCGCAGCCCCCTGTTGAAACCATGCTTGCCATTTTCAACGAAACGCCTTATCACGCAAACCTCGATGTCGACTGCCTTCGCAAAATATGTCGCTACTTCGAGGACTTGGCCCCCAAGCGCGCCGCGAAAAATATGCCGATCAATCCTATTGATCCGGACATCCTTGTACATCACATTCCAGGCGGTATGATTTCCAATCTCCGCTCACAATTGGCCCAGCAAGATGCGCTCGACCGTTTGCCGGAAGTGCTGGAGGAATTGCCGCGTACGCGGGCTGATATGGGATACCCGCCCCTGGTTACCCCCACCAGCCAAATCGTCGGCATCCAGTCCGTCCTTAATGTACTTGCAGGCGAACGCTATGCCATGATCCCGGAGGAAACGCGCAACTACGTCAAGGGGCAGTATGGCCGTCCACCCGCGCCCATCGACAAAAAACTCGCAAAAACCGTTCTGGTCAAAGAAAAGCCCATTACCTGCAGGCCTGCCGATATGCTGGAGCCCATGCTACCAACAGCCACAGATGGCGTCCCCGCCGGACTGATTGAAAGCGAGGAAGACGTTATCTCCTATTGCATCTTCCCGGAAGTTGCCCTCGAGTACTTCAAATGGCGTGCCATGCCGACAGAAGAACGCCCCGATCCTCCTGTCGTGCTAGAGCAGCAGAAAGAAATGGAAGAACAAGCTCCGGCCAGCGCTCCGGAAATCCAGCGATTGCTCACCAATGAAGACTATCGGGAACTGAATGATTTAGCGAGCCGTGTGGCGGCATTACAATTACAAGAGTTCACCATTCGACGCAACGACCTCACGCTTTCATTACGAGGAAGCGGAGTCCAAATGGGATCGGACATCGCACCCACGGCACCGGCTCCTGCATCGGCAGCAAGTGCATCACCAACATCGGCACCTAAAACGGCAGCCCCCCCTGAACCTGCAGCCATCGATGATGGCACCCCCATACCCGCCCCCTTGAATGGAACCTTTTACCAATCCCCGGGACCAGGCAAGCCACCATTCGTCAAGGAAGGTGACACCGTGAATGTAGGCGACACGCTCTGTATCGTTGAAGCCATGAAACTCTTCAACCAGATCAAGGCGCCCGTCGCCGGAAAAGTGTTGCGCATTTTATCACAACATGGAGAACCAGTACAAAAAGGTCAACCCATGATGATTATTGGCTAACAAGAAAATAGATATACTCTGGGATCAGGACGTCCAGCATGTCCTGATCCCGATAACTTTATGCCCAGGATACACCACATGAACCACAAAAACTGGATTGCTGTATTAGACTTCGGATCACAAGTCACCCAACTGATTGCCAGAAGAATTCGTGAGCAAAAAGTATATTGCGAAATTTTACCATGCTACGTGTCCGCTGAAGAATTAAAGCAGCGCAAACCTGCTGGCATTGTGCTGTCAGGCGGACCCGATAGTGTCTTCGGCGAAAATGCCCCCAAGTGTGAAACCGAAATATTTTCACTAGGCCTGCCCATTCTAGGCATATGCTATGGCATGCAGCTAACCGCACATGTACTAGGGGGCGCAGTAACCGCAGGAGACACCCGTGAATTTGGTCGCGCTGTCATGACCGTCACAGATCGAGAAGCACTTCTGTTTCATGGTCTGGACCAAACCCTCCAAGTCTGGATGAGTCACGGGGACAAAGTCAGCGTGCTGCCATCTGGATTTAAGGGTATTGCCGCCTCCCGGGATTGCCCGTATGCCGCAATGCAGGATCCGCAACGTAAAATATACGGTGTACAATTCCACCCCGAGGTCGTCCATACGCCCCAAGGCGGCGATATGCTATGGAACTTCGCCATACAAATCTGTCACTGCAAACCCAATTGGGAAATGACTTCCTTCATTGAACTTGCCGTCGAAACCATTCAAGCCCAAGTCGGCAAGGGCAATGTTTTGCTGGGGTTAAGTGGTGGCGTCGATTCTTCCGTCGTGGCCGCATTGCTGCATAAAGCCATCGGCAACCAGCTACATTGCGTGTTTGTAGACAATGGCCTGCTACGGCACGAGGAAGTGCACGACGTCGAAACACTCTTTGGCGATGCCTTCGGTATCGATCTGCATGTCGTATCGGCAGGTCCCATCTTTCTGAAAAGACTCAAAGGCATCGTTGATCCCGAGGAAAAACGCAAAATCATTGGAAAAACGTTCATCGACGTGTTTGCTGAAAAAGCGCGTAGCCTGGGCCCTGTCGACTTTCTGGCACAAGGCACATTGTATCCCGATGTCATTGAATCCGTATCCCCGACCGGCGGACCATCCGCAACCATCAAATCCCACCACAATGTAGGCGGATTACCACCCGATTTACAATTTCAATTGATCGAGCCACTGCGCGAACTCTTCAAAGATGAAGTTCGCGCCGTAGGACGTGAACTCGGACTCCCTTCTTACGTCGTCGATCGCCAACCATTCCCCGGGCCCGGATTGGCCGTCCGGATTATCGGCGAAATCACCGCCGAACGCCTGGAAATCTTACGACTCGCCGACCTGCGCGTTCGCGAGGAAATCATGAAAATGCCAAATCACCTCGATGTCTGGCAATATTTTGCCGTCTTACTCCCGGTACAATCCGTGGGCGTCATGGGAGACTCGCGTACGTACGAAAATGTAATCGCGGTGCGCGCCGTGCAAAGCCTGGATGGCATGACCGCCGACTGGTTTAAACTACCCTATGATGTAATGGACGCAATCTCGAATCGCATCATCAATGAGGTAAAGGGCGTGAACCGCGTCGTCTACGACATCAGCTCCAAGCCCCCCGCCACCATCGAATGGGAATAAATCAGTTGCCAATACGCCCCTTGCTCGAAGGTAGATCCGAATCCCGGGGATCCAGCTCTACCGCCATACGCATAGCACGCGCCATTCCCTTGAATACAGACTCATAGGCGTGATGCGCCTCCTGTCCAAGCATCTGATGAATATGCAAATTCATACGTGTCTGTACCACAAACGCCTGGAAAAAATCGTCGAATAACGCTAATTCAAAGTCCAGTAACTTCCGTTTTTTACAAACCATGTCCTTTACTAGATAGGGTCTCCCTCCCAAATCAACGACCACACGACTTAGCGATTCGTCCATCGGCAGATAAGCCCAGCCATAACGACGAATCCCCCGACGATCCCCCAATGCACGATCAATCGCATTACCCAGTGCCAGACCGGTATCCTCTACAGTATGATGATAATCTACTGCCAAATCACCGGTTGCCTGAAGCTGTATATCGATGAGCGAATGACGAGAAAAAAGTTCCAACATGTGATTGAAAAACGGCATACCCGTCTCAATCGCATACTTGCCCCTACCATCCAGATTCACCCGTACAGATATTTGTGTTTCTCGTGTGTTACGAGTTTCTTCCCCCGTTCGTTCAACCATGGCTTGCCTCCAATATCGCATCCGTTTCTTTAATCAATTGTTCCATCTGGGTATCCAATCCAATCGTGATTCTAACAAATGGCGCCAGCCGTGCAGCCGAAAAATACCGGATCAGAATATTACGCTGCCGCAACGCATCCACATACGCTTGCGCCGATATCGACGCAGGCGGCTTGCACCAAACAAAATTCGTTTCAGAAGGATATAAGGCAAACCCGCGCGCCTGCATTTCTTTCTCAAACCACAAGCGCGTGTTGCAAACGCGCTGGACACAATCATGCATGTAGGCCTGATCCGTCAGAGCCGCCACAGCCAACTGCTGTGCAACTATATCAAGATTATAGGAATCCTTGATTTTATCCAACGCCGCGATCAACGCCGGTGCCCCCAGCGCATAGCCCACGCGCAAACCCGCCAGACTGTATGACTTGGATAGAGATCGGGATACAACAACGTTCGGATAGCGACGCGCAAGCGCAAGACAGTCGGACACGGCAAAATCAACATAGGCCTCATCAATCAATACCACTCCATCAAAACGCGCACAAAATGCTTCCACCTTTTCCATAGGAAAAAGCATCCCCGTAGGTGCATTCGGGTTGGTCAGAAAAAACAAGTCCATCCCGGCATCCAAAGGAGGATCCACCCAACCGAATGCATCGCCCAAAACAACTTCAACCGTATCGCTCTCTGCAATCGTAGCAAGAACCGGATACAAGGAATACGATGGATCAAAATACCCGATTTTACGTCCTTTTTCGACAAAAGCACGTGTACACAAAGCCAATATTTCATCGGAACCATTCCCGCAAAACACGCCCGATACCGGAAAATCATATATCCGCGCCACACATTGGCGCAGGCCATGGCTCATCGGGGGCGGATACCGGCGCAATGCATCAGCCGAAACCGCCCGCAATGCCTCCATAACGCTGGGGGCAGGAGGATACGGATTCTCATTTGTATTCAACTTGATTACATCAAGCTGCTCGGACTGCTCCCCCGGAACATAGCCCTGCATCGATCGCACCCCTGCCCGCACAAAAGCATGTTCTAAACCCCGCGACACAGTATCCATTTGCATGCAACGTTCCTCAAACTTGATCTAAAGACTGAAATCGGATTTTCCCTGCCAGAGCATGTGCATCCAGCCCCTCTACACGCCCGAAAGCTTCGATAACATGCAACGTTTCCGCCAAATCCCGACGCGTAAACGCCACCGTGCTGATGCGACGCAAAAAATCATCCACGGTTAACCCTGAGAACATTTTCGCCGCACCGCCCGTTGGCAGAACATGACTGGGCCCCGCCACAAAATCCCCTGCCGACTCCGGTGTCCAAGGCCCCATAAAAACAGCACCTGCACACCGAATGCCCTTCAACACCGTCCGAGGATGCTGAACCATTAATTCAAGGTGCTCGGGCGCAAAACGGTTGCACAACGCAATCCCTGCATCCATATCAGGAACGCTGACCAGCAAAATGCCACCGCGCGCAGCAACCTTCTCAATCAAAGAACGTCGCTGCAATACGCATAACGCATCCTGTAGTGCCTTCTGCACCGCAGGCACCAACGCTGCACTCGGCGTTACCAATAAAGCCTTTTCATCGCCCGTTCCATGCTCTGCCTGCGAAAGCAAATCCATGGCAACATGCATGGGATCCGCTGTTTCATCCGCTAGCACAGCAATTTCGCTCGGCCCCGCCACCAGATCTAATGCGACATATCCATAAACCTGACGCTTGGCCGCCGTCACATAGGCACCCCCCGGACCCACAATCTTTTGCACCTTGGCCACACGCTTGGTACCAAACGCCATCATCCCAATCGCATGAATTCCACCCACGCGATATATCTCGGTGGCACCAGCCACCTGTAAAGCATACAACACATAGGGATTCACAACACCATTCTTGTCGCACGGGGTACAAGCTACAATTTCAGGCACACCGGCTGCTTTGGCCAACGAGGCTGTCATCAGCGCCGATGATGCTAATGGTGCCGTGCCCCCCGGCACATACACGCCAACCCGTTCATAAGGAACAAATCGTTCACCTAAACGCCCACCTTGTGCGGTTCGCATCGACCAATCCTGTTTCTTTCCCGCCTTGGAAAAACGCATGATCCGGCGATTAGCCTCGCGTGCAGCACGACGAAAAGCAACATCTACTTGCTTCGAAGCCGCAGAAAGCATCGCCTCCGGAACGCGTACATCTTTCGCCTGCAAGCGTACCCCATCAAACTTCTCAGCATATGCACAAACCGCAGCATCACCCGACTCGGCAATATCAGCCAAAACCGTCTGCGCAGCCACCTCGGCATCAGAAGAAAAAGCCGGGCGTGCTAGAAAACGCTCTACTACCGCATTCCTTTTCCCACCAGGGATCCATTCAGTCGTCTTGATTCTCATTGTTTCCTCCTGCACTCGGCTCGTAACGTAACCAGACAATCCCCTCACCGACGGGATTCTCCCACACATCGAAACGTTCGGCTATTCGAAGTAACCGTAAATCGCGCGTCACATCCCCACTCGACTCCTCCACAAACACAGTTGCAGAATGACTCTCAGCATGAAAAGAAGCCCAAAAAGCAAACATCCACGCTTCTTCGACCGCCAACTCCGATTCCCACGCCGCGGCATCCGTGCGTAAAAGTGTGGCACCCAACCCCTCGGATTTCCGAACATGCAAACCAGGTATAACATCCGCGGATTCTTTACCTGCGGCACGCAACGAAACCGAAGAAGGCACGAACAAAATCTTGTGTTCATGGGAACCGATACCCGTCGACAATGGTGCCAGTCTCCCCATCCCTTCTGGCGGAGAAAACCACACATCTAGTGACGTTCCATATGTATAGTGTAAGCGACCTGCCAGCTCCGCAGATACCTCCAAAACCGGGGCAAACGTGAAACGCGACGGCTCAAGCATCAGATCAGGTCGCATATACGGCAAAACATCGCACAACGTTGACTGCGTCACCTGAATATGCATCGAACCGGCACTGCCGCTACCCACCGCAGAATCGACCCTGTAGGAAGGAAGAAAAAACCAGATAAACACAAACAGCGCTGTGCAAAAAAAGACACCTAAATCAATCTTCCGGCCAAACCACCTTATCAACACGCGATGTTTTCTCGGAGACATAGCAAATCTCTTCCCTTAAGGCATGGGCAATGTCGGCGGAGCCGTACCAATATTTATACGTTCAAAACCAGCCGTAGCTGCTAGATCCATCACTTGCATCACATAAACCTGTGACACACGTTGATCCGCATACAAGGTTAGTGTTCCCGTTTGATCAACCTCTCGCTCATTCGCCAAAACATCCACCAACGCCTGCATGCGTACGGCATCATCCAAACGATATGCTTCATCGGCAAAATACAGTGTCGGAGCAGACCGCGCCGCCTGCCGCTGCCGATTCGGAACCAGCACGGCAATCGAGCCACCTTGTACGCCCGCACCCCCATACGCCGGCAAGGCAACGACCACCCCCGGGCGCAACACCAAACGGGACTGTACCAAAACAAGAAAAAACAAAATAAACAACAAATCCAACCATGGTGCCGCCTGCAAATAAAAAGGACGAATCCGGGCACGCGGATTATAACGTGTTCGCAAGTCCCGCCCCGCTGGCAACAATCTAGCCGTGCTTTTCTCCTCTAGATCCAAGCGATTCATGCTGCGGACTCCCGCGTATATCCCCCTTTTAAAAAAGCCACCATTTCATATCGCGTACGTTCCATATCCAACACAATACGATCCACCTTGATAATCAGCATATTAAAAGCCGCATAACAGGGAATCGCAACCCCTAGACCCGCCACGGTCGAAGACAGTGCCAATAGCAATCCATCCAATACATTTGCGCTTTGCACGAGAGGACCCTGTGCTTGCAACACGACAACCCCATCCAGAATCCCCAAAACCGTTCCGAACAATCCCAGCATCGGAGCTATCTGTGCAATCAAAGAAATCACCGCCAAACGCCTTTCCATGCGCGAAATCTCGGCAGCAGCCGTATCCTGTAACGTCCGATCCAAATCATACGCCGAAGCCGCACGACCCGAAATGGCCATCCGGACCAGATAGGCTACCGGACCAGGCGTTTCATCACACAGCGTTAATGCTTCGGCCACATGTGCATCCTGTGGCTTTTCTTGACGCAAACAATTAAAAATCCCACGCAAAAAATCGCTATAATCGATTCGGGCACGATGCAAGCTCAAGGCACGCTCCAGAAACACCCCGAATGCAAGCACGCCACTCGCCATGATGAGCCAGATAATCGGCCCGCCCATAGCTAAAAAAGATACAATCCGCATATAAAACCTCCTTTGGGTTCTCAGTAAAACAACCACCAATACTCGGACCGAACAGATTGCGCCCGCCGTGCTGCCTCTACAGCTATATCCGCATCCGTTGTGGCCGCCCGATCCAAAATGCTTACCATGCTGCGCCACTCTTGCTGATCATCCAGAATCGCGGTTGCATTTCGTACCGCGCGGGAGTACCACGTCCTACCTTCCGCTCCAATCTCACCATGATCGTCCGCCAACGCTAAATGAAACGGAACGATCACACCATCATAATATTGTTCCAGAGCGGCTGCCGTACGACCCATTTTCTCATACGTCAAACCAAGTTTATATGCAGCCTGTAAACGATCACGCAAACGAACACTACCACCCTGCAATACAACCTGATAGGCACGCGCAGCAGCCTCGAAACGCGTCGGATCATCCGCCGCAAGCACGTAATGACTATCCCCTTCTCGCCCCCAGGCCATATACGCAATCTCTGTGTTGGGTGCCAATCGAACCACTTCCTGGAATGTCAGTATCGCCGTCGAATGGCGCCCGAGATGCACGAGCGCCTCGGCCTGATGAAATCGTGCATACGGCAACAATGGGTGATGCGGAAACTGCTGCGCCATCCGACCAAGAATCTCATTCCCGCTCACATACTGCTGACGCCGTATAGCCGCTAAACCGGCTCGAAACAGACTTTGCGGCACATACGTGTGATCCGGGTGTTTTTCAATAAACGTGAGAAATCCAGACTCGGCCTTCTCGTACTGCCCGCTATTAAACGAAAACTGTGCCAACCGAAAACGCATCTCGGGTGCCCAGATGCTCTCTGGCGAATCCGCCAAAAGTTGATGGCCAATCGCGATCGCGTCATCATCCCGTCCGAACCGGAAATAATGAAGCGCCAACATAAATTGTGCATGCTCGCGCAAGGCGGCATCGGCAGCCTCCGCCACCACCCGCAAAAAATCAGCAGCAGCTCCACGTTCCCACAAATAATGCCGTGCCTGTCCTCTTCCATGCAGGGCCTGCAGATAAAGCAACCCGTCCGGAAAACGGCTCAGAACCCGCTCAAAAAACGATTCAGCAAGTACCCACTCCTGCCGTTCCAGATACAACTCGCCAATACGTAACAACGCTTTCCCCGCCAGCGAATCCTCGGTCGCATCTTCGGCCAGATGCTCGAAAACGGCTACGGCATCCTCCATCTGCTCTAACGCCGCGAGCGCATTCCCCCGATAATAACGCGCCTCATAATAAAATCGCCCTTGCGCATAACGACGAATGTAATCCTCCATATGACCCAAGGCCATTCGATACTGCGCATTTTTGTAGCGTGCGTGTGCCGCCAGAAAGAGCGTTTCCTCCTTGCGACTCCCCGCTGGCGCCTGTGCATGCGATTGTTCAAAGGCCATCGCCGCCTCGCCATATCGACCCGCCCCCCGTAAGGCAAGTCCACGACCATGACTTGCAACACCATTTCGATCCCCAAACGCCTCCAGATAGCGCTGATATACAAGCACAGCTTCCGCATAAAGCCCTTCCGCAATCATGCGCCGACCCAGCTCAAGTAATAAAGCTGGTGCTTCAGGACTATCTGCATACTGTTTCGCATATGCCAGAATTTCTTGCTTCCCTTGATCCAACGCGCCACCATCGAGCAACGTCCGCCCTAATTCAATTTGCAGACGGCGACGTAATCGATGTGTTCCCAAGGCATCAATCCCGAAACGGAAAAGCTCCGTGGCCCCCGCCAAATCACCGCGGGCTTGTCGCGATTGGGCCTTGGCAATCAAGGCCGATACCGCAAATATATCCCCCTGTCCCACCTCCTGCGCCAGCGGGGCCAGAACCTCCTCAGCTACCGCAAAGGACTCTTGCAACATATACGTTTCGCCAATCAAATAACGGGCCCGTGCAGCCAATTGTGGATACTGCTCCAGCAAGGCCAACAGTGGCTCCCATACCGTAATGGCTTCTGCATAGTGTCCCGCACTGTGAAGCGTCCGACCCCAATCCAATCGATTTTGCGCTGCGAGACGCTCGTCCGGCACTTCCATCGCCAAATACGCAAATATTGCGCCAGCCGCATCAAATTGCTCCAACTGCAAATGTGCGGACGCACGAAGCTGCAATACGCGTGCCGAGGCTTGGGCCACAGCATCCGGCAACTCGGCCAAAGATGCAAGAACCCCCTGCCAATCGCCCTGCCGATCCAGAAGCATCGCATGCCAGAATGCCTGGCTCACAGTATCCAGAAAAACAACATGCGTTGGATCATCCAGAAAAGCCTGTATCCGATCAAAATCATTCTGCGCCGCATACGCACGCAACAAAAAGTCAGCCGCCTCAGCACGCACGAGTTCAGAAGTGCCCGTGTCCTGCAAAATACGATCGAAAATACGGATAGCTTGAGAATGAAACCCATCCTCCAGCGCCATGCGTCCGCGCGCCAAACGGGATGTCCCCGCATAGCTGAAAGCATACGCAAAAAGCACACTACCTAAGATAAAAATACTATATCTTTTATGCATCATACAAATCTGCTTCGTAAAGCTATACCCGTTGGTGTATCTTGCCGGGCAACTTCAGCAGGTGTGCCCGTTGCCACAACCCGCCCCCCACGGCTTCCTCCTTCTGGCCCTAAGTCGATAACATAATCGCTAGCTGCCAATACGTCCAGATTATGCTCAATCATCAATATCGTATTACCGCCATCACGCAACCGGAACAACACGGCCAACAATTGCCGCACATCCGCAAAATGCAACCCCGTTGTCGGCTCATCCAGAATATACAAGGTCTTGCCCGTCGCCGTGCGACTCAACTCCGATGCCAGCTTTACGCGCTGGGCCTCTCCTCCCGATAAAGTCGTCGCAGATTGTCCCGTGCGTAAATACCCAAGCCCCACATCTACCAAAGCCTGCAAACGGCGTGCAATCGCAGGCACATTTCCGAAAACCCCCAGCATCTCCTCCACACTCGCTTCCAGCACATCGGCAATCGAATATCCGCTGTACGTAACCGCTAACGTCTCTTGATTATACCGCCGTCCACCACACCGCTCGCAAGTTACAAAAACATCCGGCAAAAAATGCATCTCCAGTTTGATTTCGCCATCCCCTTCACATCCCTCGCAACGCCCGCCCTTGCGATTAAAACTGAAACGCCCCGCATCATACCCCCGAACGCGGGCGGCTGCCGTTGCCGCAAACAACTTGCGTATAGAATCAAAAGCCCCAGTATACGTAACCGGATTGCTGCGCGGGGAACGCCCAATCGGAGATTGATCAATTTCAATAATCTTATTCAAGAACGAGAGCCCTGTAATACCGGCATACGGGCCCTCCACGGATGGCCCGGACCGCTGCAATTCCTGTTGCACTGCCAGACTGATCACGTCATGCACCAATGAGCTCTTACCACTCCCCGAAACACCGGAAACACAAATCATTCTCCCTATGGGCAAAGACACATCCACGTGTTGCAAATTATGTGCCGACGCCCCCCGCACTTCGATCCAGGGAGCCGCAGGAGGCAAACGCGTATGCGCCCAAACGCGTGGCTCCTCACCCCGCAAATAATGCGCTGTCACACTCTGCCGATCTTCAAGTAATGCAAAAACATCACCACGAAACATAACCGCCCCACCCGCAGGCCCCGCCCCAGGACCCAGATCGATAACATAGTCAGCCTCTCGAATCATGGTCTCGTCGTGCTCCACCACAACAACAGTATTCCCGCTATCCCGCAATTGCTTCAGAATCCGAATCAAACGTTCATTGTCAGCCTCATGTAATCCAATCGTAGGTTCATCCAGAACATACAATACGCCACTCAACCCCGCACCCAATTGACTCGCCAGACGCAAACGTTGGGCTTCTCCTCCCGACAACGTGCTACTTTGCCGATCCAGCGTCAAATACCCCAGTCCCGCCTCTGCCAGAAAATGCACCCGCTGGCGAATCTCACGCACCAATTCATCCGCAATCTCTGCCTCCTGCCCCTTTAAACGCAAACCGGAAAAAAATGCATACACATCCTCGACCGGTTGCTGCAACAGATCGACAAGGCTTACCCCTTGAAACCTGCACGCCGCACTTTCCGGCTTCAGACGCCCCCCCCCGCAAGCTAAACACGTACGTTTCTTCATATACCTACGCAAATTCACGCGAACCGCTTCACTGTCCGTTTCACGATACCGGCGCTGCAAATTCGGAATCACACCCTCGAAAGGCGCTTTGCGAACCCGTCCCCCCGTGCGCCGAGGCCCCGTAATATCCATAATAATCTCGTCACTACCTTCCAACAGAACCTTCCGTACGTTTTCCGGCAATGCCTCCACAGGCGTCCCGGCTGCAATCGAGAAATGCTTCATAAACGCCTTGATCTGACGCCGGTAGTACGAAACCAGTGCCCGCCCCCCCATACGCCAGACAGGGATTGCCCCCTTTTCAAGAGGAAGGCCCGGATTCGGAATCAATAACGCCTCATCAAACACAAGTTCTACCCCAAGCCCATCACATGTCGAGCAAGCACCATACGGACTGTTAAACGAAAAATGGCGGGGTGTGAATGCACCAAAACGAATGCCGCACAACTCGCAATCCAAATCCTCCGAGTACGCACGTCGCTCCCAGACATCCGTATCAGGATACTGCAATGGAACAACCAAACGCCCGCCACCTTCGCGCAAAGCTAACTCCACCGAATCCGTCAACCGCGTTCGAAGATCTTCATCGCGCACCACAATGCGGTCTACAACCAACCCAAAGTCTTGGGGAACCGTATGGGCATCCGCCGCGTCGATTTCAACCGATGCCCCATCCCGCCACAAACGCAAAAAACCCCGCTTGCGAAGATCTGCCAAACACTTTTTCCAAGCCGCTACGCTGGATACGGCGGGTTGTGGACTAAGCAGCATACACTTTGTGCCTGCCGGCAACTGCAACAGCGCCTCGACAATGGCCTCTGCCGGATACCGTTGCAATACCGTTCCGCACCCCGGACAATGTGGCGTACCTACATTCGCATACAACAAACGCAGAAAATCATGAATTTCGGTTGTTGTGGCAACCGTGGAGCGAGGATTTGCACCGCCATGACGTTGCTCAATGGCAATCGCAGGCGACAGCCCGTCAATACGCTCCACAACAGGCTTCTGCAATTGATCCAGAAACTGACGCGCATAGGCCGACAAGCTCTCGACATAGCGACGCTGACCCTCTGCAAACAACGTATCAAACGCCAGCGTTGACTTTCCCGAACCACTTACCCCCGTAATCACCGTAAGCTGGTTCCGGGGGATATCCACATCAATCGAACGCAGATTATGCCCGGCCGCGCCCCGTACGCGAATATACTCTGACATCGCGACCCATCCTTCCGTGAAGCAACCTACTCCACACGAATCAACTGATAGCGTTTACGCCCCGAACGCAATACCACCAAACGCCCGTCAATGATAGAACCCGGAGTAAGTACGGCTTCAACGTCCTGCACCCGCTGATTGTTCACATAACAGCCACCACTCTGGATCAGACGCCGCGCCTCGCTACGACTCTTGCAAAGTCCCGCTTCCGCCGCAACTTCCACCACCGGCTTACCGGCAACCGCATCATGAGAACGTGTGCACGATGGCACTTGTGCAAAAACTTCCAGCAATGCATCCGCATCCAATCCATCCATAGCCTCACCAAAAAGAACCGCCGCCGAACGCTGCGCGCGCACGAAACCATCATCCCCATGAACCCGACGCGTAATTTCTTCCGCCAAACGCTTCTGCGCAGCCCTGCGCTCAGGAGCCATTTCCACTTCCTGCGCGTAGGACGCAATTTCATCCGCGGAAAGCAACGTAAACACCTGCATCAAACGAATAACATCCGCATCATCCACACGCAGGAAAAACTGATAAAAATCATAAACCGAGGTTTTGGCAGCACTCAGATATATGGCATTGCCGGCACTCTTGCCAAACTTCTGGCCATTGCGATCGCACACCAGCGGAATCGTTACGCCATACACCTCCTGGCCCCGTAACTTGCGCACCAAATCCGTGCCCGCCGTAATATTGCCCCACTGATCCCCCCCGCCCAACTGCACAACGCAACCAAGCGTATCATATAAATGCAGAAAATCATAAGCCTGTAAAAGCTGATAACTGAATTCCGTGAAACTCATTCCACTTTCACTATCGAGACGCGTACGCACACTATCCTTGCCCAACATCGCCCCCATACGAAAATGCCGGCCCACATCTCGCAAAAAATCAATAAAAGGATACTGCCGGAACCAATCGTAATTATTCACGATCACGGCCGGGGCGGTAGGATGATCAAAATCCAGAAAACGCGCCAGATTCTCGCGAATCCCCGCTAAATTCGACAATACCGTCTCCTCATCCAGCAACGGACGCTCGGCCGTCTTCCCCGACGGATCCCCGATCATCCCCGTGGCCCCCCCCACCAAAGCCACAACCTTATGACCACACCGCTGGAAATGCATCAACCCCATTATCGCAACAAGATTGCCAACCTGTAAACTTTCCGCGGTCGGGTCAAAACCAGCATATACCGTTAACTGCCGCTTGCCCGCCTCTTCTTCCAATGACGGCGATGTCGACGCCTCCAATAACCCCCGACCCCGAAGAACCTCGATTACATTATCCATGAAACCATCCTCAAAAATAAAGGGCGCCCCGCAGCCGGAGCGCCCTTATGTATACCCCTGGAAGGGTTGATGCTACTCCTGGCTTTTGGAGTCGCCTGGATGCCATTCTTCCAGACCACTGAAGGCCTCATCAAAAGCACCAGCCAAGTCCACCATATCCTCGCCCGGACGCAGCCCCTCGAGAATCTCTTCCTGATGCTTCTCGAATTCATCATCCGGCATATCCTTGGCCTTGATGCTGAGACCAATGCGGCGCTCATTCTGATCAATCTTGATCACCCGCGCCTCAACCTCCTGGCCGACATCCAACGCATCCCGCACCTTCTCGATGTGGTCATTGCTGATCTGCGAAATATGCACCAGACCATCAACGCCCTCTTCCAGCTCAATGAATGCCCCGAACGTAGCAATCTTGGAAACCGTGCCCTTCACCAAACGACCAATCTGATAGCGCTCGGATATCGTGCTCCACGGATCTTCTGAAGCCTGTTTCAGGCCAAGACTAATTCGTTTGTTCTCCGAATCCACTTCGAGCACAATCGCGTCTACCGCCTGTCCTTTTTCCAGCACTTCCGAAGGATGATTCACCTTGCGGGTCCAGGACATGTCCGACACGTGAATCATGCCATCAATGCCATCTTCCAATTCCACGAAGGCACCATACGATGTGAAGTTCCGAACCTGACCGGAAATGCGCGTGCCGACCGGATAACGACCTTGCACCGTATCCCAAGGATTGTCCTCGGTCTGACGCATGCCTAATGCAATCTTCTGCTCCTCCGGGCTTACGCTCAATACCACCACATCAACTTCATCACCAACACCCAGAACATCCGATGCACGTGCAATACGCTTCGTCCAACTGATTTCCGAAACATGCACCAGACCTTCCACGCCTTCTTCCAACTCCACGAAGGCACCATACGGAACAAGATTCACAACCTTGCCACGCAAGCGGCTGCCAACCGGATACTTCTGATTGATATCGTCCCACGGATTATCCGTCTGCTGCTTGAGCCCCAGCGAAACACGCTCGCGCTCCAAGTCCACATCCAGAATCATCACTTCAATCGGGTCACCCACCTTCACCAATTCAGAAGGATGCTTGATGCGGCCCCAGCTCATATCCGTGATATGCAACAACCCGTCTAGACCATCCAGATCCACGAAAACACCAAAGTCCGTGATATTCTTCACATGCCCCTGACGGACCTGACCCTTTTCGATCGTCGCCAGCAATTCGCGCTTCTTCACCTTCAACCGCTGCTCGATCAAATCCCGGCGCGACAATATGATGTTGCGGCGATCTTCATTAATCTTGATTACTTTAAACTCAAATTCCTGCTCAACCATCGAGTCAACATTATGTACCGGCGACACATCAACCTGCGATCCCGGCAAAAATGCCTCCACGCCATTAACATCCACCAGCATGCCACCCTTCACGCGAGACTTGATCACGCCCGTTACCGTGCTGCCCTCTTCACAAGACTTGATGACCCGCTCCCACTGAATCTTCTGCTCAGCCTTCTCCTTGCTCAGGCTGACCATGCCATCTTCATCTTCCATCTGATCGAGCAATACCTCATACTCGTCGCCAATGTTTACCGACGCGAGGTCTGCAAATTCATGCCCGTCAATTACACCTTCGGACTTGTACCCGATATCCATGAGTACTTCATCATTCTGGATCGCAAGCACCTTGCCTGGAACAATCGACCCCTCACTAAAACTCCGCAGGGTCTCGGAATACTTTTTCGCCATGCTTGCGCGTTCTTCTTCGGAAATCTCCGGAAGGGCAAAATCTACATGAATCTTCTTTTGAACCGTCAATGCCATACTGTCTACTACTACTTGTTAACGTTAAACCGCATGACCTTTAAGGAAACATGTCACCTCGACACTTTCCGGCCATGACAACTTAGAACCGGAAAATGTAGGCACTTCCCGCCACCCCTGCAAGCTTTTTTATTACTCGCAGCACATAAAATCACGGGGATTCATGTGGCATTCCTTCGACAAAAAAGACCGCCCCCGACTCTCAAGACGCCAGAAAGGGCCATCCCAATGCAAGACGCGTGGTGCCTAGCCAGTAACTTCATTGTTTACACACTTACTCGCCTACACTTACTCGCCTACACTTAATCCCCTACACTTACTCGATATCATGAGCACTGACTTTCGAGTAAGTGTAAGCGATCAAGTGGTTCCGATTAAGTGTAAGTAGTTTCTCCTCCGCATCATCTGGGGGGGCACCCGGGGCCGCGACTAACCTGTAACTTCAGTTGTTTTCTGGAGGGCGGCAGTCCTCTGCCGCCGGGATTCGTCGCGTGCGGTGGGAGACGGACACACGCCAAAAAAGCGACATAAAAATAGTCCGCAAGAAGCGCAATGCCAGCCGCTATAAACGCTACTGCACGTAAATCAACGTAGCACCCGGCGCCTGTATCGTCAGCGGCTCGGACATCCCGTATACCGATAAGGCGGCATTGGAAAACCAATTGGAATTTACACGATTGGCATCAAGCCAGGCTCTGCCATCATCAAATTCGGGCCTGCCCTGCCGGATATTCCCGCTTGTGGAGACGTCCCTGAGAAACGCTGTGCTATGCCTTGTTCCGGTGGCACCTGAACCCGTCAGAGGCCAGCCAACTGCCGTTGAATCGCCCAGTGCAACGCCGTTCTCGTCAAACCACTCTTTGTTCTGGGGGGCAACTGTATCCCATAGGTCATCAAAGTTATTCTCGAACACACTGCCATTCATTGCGAATATTGCGTGACCAGTTCCATCGACATTCGGATTCGTCGATGTGTTGTCTCGAGCATCGACACTGGAGGTTGAACCGATAATCTTCCACGCAACGCTGCTCAAATCGTTTGAGGTGGCACTATTGGCAATCGCTTGTACAGCATCATTCCAATAGGCTATATCATTAGCGGCGTTGGTTTGCGGATTCACGAACGTACTGGAAATAAACACCAACCGATACTGATCCCCTGCTTGCCAAGGCTCACCCGTTGCGGGGTTGTTTCCCTCCAACGTCGCTTCCGTCAGGATGCCCAACTGACAACGCAATTGTGCCTGCACCATACCCGCACCTACAAATGTCACAACCAACGCCAAACCCATCGCCCATCTTTTCATAACAGCTTCTCCTGATCAAAGGTACACAAACGGGTGCAGCACCCTACACCAAACCAGCCCTATACTATGCCAAAATCCCTTGGCACACAAGGGAAAATCATGAAAAAACGCGGTCCCCAACAAGCCAAATGCTCATTGGGTAAACGTTTTCAGACGCAAAAAGCCCAAAAACGAACAACTTTAACGCCTAGGCCGTTTCGATAAAGAGCTACTGCACATAAATCAGAGTGGCACCAGGTGCCTGAATCGACAATGGCTCGGACATGCATGCCATAGACAGAAGATGCAACATTGTCAAACCAAGCAGCGCCAACATTAGAGGCATCTATCCAGCCTCTCCCATCCTGAGCAGTGGGGAACCCCTGTCGGATTCTATTGCTGCCGGACGTGCCTGTAGCGTCCTTAAGGAACGCTGTACTATGCTTTGTCCCGTTCCACCCCGTACCAGTCAGCGGATAGTGAACTGCCGTTGAATCTGCCAGCGCAACGCCGTTCTCGTCAAACCATGCCATGTTCTGAGGGGCTGTACCGTCCCACAGATCTGTAAAGTTATTCTCGATCACACTGCCATTCATTCCGAATATTGCGTGACCAGTTCCATCGACATTCGGATTCGTCGATGTATTGTCTCGAGCATCGACACTGGAGGTTGAACCGATGATCTTCCAAGAAACGCTGCTCAAATCGTTTGAGGTGGCACTATTGGCAATCGCTTGTACAGCATCATTCCAATAGGCTATATCATTAGCGGCGTTGGTGTTCGGATCCACGAACGTACTGGAAATAAACACCAACCGGTACTGATCCCCTGCTTGCCACGGTTCACCCGTTGCGGGGTTGTTTCCCTCCAACGTCGCTTCCGTCAAGATGCCCAACTGACAACGCAATTGTGCCTGCACCATACCCGCACATACAAATGTCACAACCAACGCCAAACCCATCGCCCATCTTTTCATGACAGCTTCTCCTAAGGATTCATACACGCAGCGCAGTGTCATACAATACACTACCATCGCGGAAATGTAATTCCGACAGACAAAAACCGCAATCCTTTTTTACACCCTGACCGCCCCCATTTTCCAGCCTGTACCCCATTCTACACACAAGATGTTGTGTTTCAAAAGTTCAAAGTTCGAAGTTCAAAGTTCAAAGTTCAACCCCCCACTCCCACCCCCCCCCGAAGCCTATCAGCCTTAGTGTCTTAGTGCCTTCGTGGTTAAAACTTCCCCCCGAAGCCTATCAGCCTTCAAAGTTCAAAGTTCAACCCCCCCCCATCATCTGCCCGCCCAAATGCCCCTACCAACCGAATCACTCCCTCTCCCCATACGCATGAAACACCAACAATAAGACATATACATCACACAATTCGCCGCGAAAGACGCGGATAAGGGCTTGACGCCCGAATTGGATGTGCTATCGTGCACGCCCATTCAACAGATGAATCAACGGCGGGATAGCTCAGTAGGTAGAGCGGAGGACTCATAAGCCTTAGGTCACCGGTTCGAGCCCGGTTCCCGCCACCACCCTTCGCTCCTCGTTCCTCAGAGCTTCGGGTGGCAAGCCACCCAGATGCGAAAAGGAACGAGGAGCGAAGGGTGTCCCCCGAAGCTTCAGCGAAGGGGGACGGAACCACCCATGCATTACGTCTACATCATACGTAGTATCAAAGACTCTACCCGGCGATACATCGGCGTTACCCAGGACGTTGAACAACGTTTACAGAAACACAACTCAGGTGGTTCCCCACACACCTCCAAGCACAAGCCTTGGACTCTTGAAACCATCATCGGATTCTCCGATAAAACCAAAGCCCACGCATTCGAACGATATCTCAAAACAGGTTCAGGCTTCGCATTTGCCAAAAAACATTTCTAAGAATACCTTCGCTCCTCGTTCCTCAGAGCTTCGGGTGGCAAGCCACCCAGATGCGAAAAGGAACGAGGAGCGAAGGGTGTCCCCCGAAGCTCGGATTATTCATCAAGCCAGCGGCGTCTGCGAAAACTGTCATCTTCCCCGAACTGCCCCATGCGAAAGCTATCATTTTCCTCGCGCAAACGAGGCCGCCAATCCACTTCTCCGCCGGCATCCACGCCTCCAGCTTCGCGGGTCAGGTGCCGCACATCATCCACCAACCACCCCCACCCCGTGCGATCAGCAGAATCACCCGAATCTAAAAACATTCCCCCGCCCTCTCCATACTCATCCTCCAGGTCCAGTTCACGTATTGGGATGATTCCAGGAGCGGAAGGCACAACAGATGCCACCCCACCGAACCCCCTTACGCCAAAAAACATCTCAACATCCCGATCACGAAGCCGTTCCTCAAAAAAAGCTGTTGCCTCTTCTTCATCTAAAAAAAGAACGGGAACACCGGCATGTGTAATATCCGCTGGTGCCACAAACCATGCCGGAGCGGAAGGCACCTCCGGCACCGCCTGACCTCCCGGCGTCCCGCCAAACAGCAGCATACAGAGCACAAGCACTGCAATCGGGACAAAAAACCATATTTTATGCCGTTTCATAACCAAGGCCTACTCTCCACAATGAACCTTCTCCGCATCCCCATTCTGCAATATTCAGCAAACCGGCTCAACCCATTTCAGGACCCTGCACAAACGCAGGATGATTCCCCGCAATCACAATCGTCACCTCGCCCTTTACCTTCGTATCGTTAAAAGCAGATGCCAAATCAGACAAATGGCCACGCACAACGCGCTCATGCACTTTTGTGAGCTCAATACAAACCGCCGCCTCCCGATTCCCAAGTGCCTCATACGCAGCCGCCAAAGACTTGCCTACCCGATACGGCGACTCGAAATAAACGAGCGTGTGCTCACGATCTGCCTCATGCGCAAAAAAACGCAGCAACCCGCCAGATTTTCGCGGCGGAAAACCCTTAAAGGTAAAACTCGAACTCGGCAACCCCGACACCATGATCGCAGCCGTCACCGCGCTCGCCCCCGGAATAGCCGCCATGGGGTGGCCAGCCTGTGCCGCCAAACGCGCAATCCGATACCCAGGATCACTAATCCCCGGCGCACCACCATCCGTGCAAACCGCAACATGCAATCCCGCTTCCAATTTCCCCAAAAGATATTCGGCCGTCCGGGCCTCATGCGGATCGCGATACGAAACCAGATCACGCGGACGCGGTATCTCAAAATGCGTCAACAACGCACGCGTACGGCGGGTATCCTCACAGGCAATAACATCCGCCTCGCGCAAAACACGAATCGCCCGCGGCGACATATCCTCCAAATTCCCAATCGGCGTACAAACAAAATGCAACACGGTTATCCTCCTCACGTCCTACGTCTCACACCCCACGTCACACGTCCTACGTCTCCCAAGGTGGTACAGGAGGCGGAACAGGAGCCAGGTAGGCACCCGATGATTCCAACGATTCACGCATAGCCACCTTCAACGCAGACAGACCCTCCCCGGTGCGCGCACTCACACAGATCGCATCCGGATACTCCTCGACCAGGAAAGCATGTCCTTCCGCATCCACACGATCCATCTTGTTCAACACAACTACCACAGGAACCTTGTCGGATTCAATCTCACGAAGCGTTTCCGCCACAACCGTAATATGATCCTGCAAATGTGGATCGCTCCCATCGAGTACCAGCAGCAAAAGATCCGATTCCACCGCCACATCCAAGGTAGAACGAAACGAAGCCACCAGTCCATGGGGCAAATGACGAATAAAACCAACCGTGTCCGAAAGCAAAGCAAGCCGGTCTTCCCCCAGATAAATCTGGCGTGTCTTGACATCTAACGTCGCGAACAAGCGATCGTCAACATATGCCTCTGCGCTGCTCAGGGCATTCAAAAGTGTGCTCTTGCCTGCATTCGTATACCCCACCAGACTCACCATCGGCCAGCGTTGACGGGCACGCGTACGACGACCACGCGCACGCAACGTCTCCAACTTGCCCTTGAGTTCCTTGATGCGCTTACGCATCGGATCATTGCGTAACTGCAAGGGACTTTCCCCGGGACCACGCATTCCGATACCCCCCTGAAAACGCTGTTGCTTGCGCGACACCGGAATGCGCGAAATCAAATACTCGAGCTGCGCCAGTTCAACTTGGGCCTTGGCCGTTGCCGACGAAGCTCGCCGCGCAAAAATCTGCAAAATCAATTCGGTACGATCGATTACATGAATCCCCAAAGATTGATCCAGATTGTTCACCTGCACCGGAGATAACTCATTGTCGGTAATAATTAGGTTGGCTTCTGCGGCACGACAGGCCAGTTGAATCTCCGACAGTTTGCCCTCCCCTACAAGAAACTGAGGCGTGGGATGTTTACGACGCTGCGTCACATGCCCCGCCACAATTACACCGGCAGTATCGGCTAACCGCGCCAACTCCGCCAACGAGTCGGCAGCTTCCGCGGGCGATTGTCCAAACGGGATCACTTGCACCAGCACGGCTCGCTCGATCGACTCCTCATGCGGACGACGATATTTCTTCACATGAGCCCCCGTTCCTTCAGCCAGCCAACACCCTCGCCCGCACGATTTTGCGCCTTGCCCCGATGCCCTTCCCGACGCAACATCTTTAAATCCTTCACTGTCGGTCGCTTACGCCATTGCTCGAATGCCTGATGCACAGCCGTGTCATCCCGCAAGCGACAATCATGTCCGTCACGCCACTGTCCCCGCGGATATAAATAAACCCAGCAATGACGCCCCATATTCAACGGGCATCCATGACACTTCCGAACCGGTTTATGATGTTGCCGCATCTCCCTCCTATAACCTGAAACACGCCTCCACACCAAATTAAAGCGAAACCCCACACAAGACAACCCGCAACTTTCGCGTCCCCGATAATCCCGCATTCCCGCAATCTTCTCCGGCGGTAAACCGATTTACACATTTTACAAACAGTGTTGCACTGTGATATTGTCCCGCGATTGAACCGTTAGGAAAGGAATGATCATGCGTAGCGACCAAATCAAAGCTGGGCCGGAACGTGCCCCACACCGCAGCCTCTTACGAGCCACCGGTCTAACCTCGAGCGATATGCCCAAACCCTTTATTGCCGTTTGCAACTCCTACGACCAGATTGTCCCCGGCCATACGCATCTGGACAAAGTCGCCAAAATCATCAAGAAAGAAATTCAAAAAGCCGGGGGGGTACCCTTCGAATTCAACACCATTGGAATCTGCGATGGCCTCGCCATGGGGCACGGCGGCATGAAATATTCCCTTCCCTCTCGCGATATCATTGCCGACTCCGTCGAAGCCATGCTCAAGGCACATTGCTTTGATGCCGTTATCTGCATCCCGAACTGCGACAAAATCGTACCAGGCATGCTTATGGGTGCCATTCGCGCCAACATCCCCACCGTATTTGTAAGCGGTGGGCCCATGAAAGCAGGCAAAATGCCCGATGGACGTGTCGTCGATCTGGTAAGCGTATTCGAAGGCGTGGCCGAACACGGACAACAAAAAATCAGTGATCAGGAATTAACCTGCATCGAGGAAAACGCCTGTCCGAGCTGTGGATCCTGCTCCGGCATGTTCACGGCCAACTCCATGAATTGCCTCTGTGAAGCCATTGGGCTAGCCCTCCCCGGCAACGGCACCATTCTGGCCAAAGACCCCCGCCGAAAAACACTATATCGCAAAGCTGCGCGTAGAGTCGTAGAACTGGCCCTCGCGGGTGGCCCACTTCCGCGCGATATTGTTACAAAAGACGCAATCGATAACGCCTTCGTACTGGATATGGCGATGGGAGGATCCACCAATACCGTACTGCATACGCTCGCCATTGCACATGAAGCCGGCTTAAACTACGACCTCAATCGCATCAACGAGATCTCGCAGCGCTGCCCCAACATTTGCAAAGTCGCCCCATCCTCCCATTACCATATTGAAGATGTCGATCGCGCAGGCGGCGTAAGTGCCATCTTACGGGAAATTGGTTCCATCAAAGGGCTCCTGCATAAAAAAGCGCCGACTGTAACCGGCAAAACATTATGGCAGAATGTTTCCCGAGCAAAGATCAAGGATGAAGCGGTCATCCATACAACGCAAAATCCCTATTCTTCCGATGGCGGACTCACCATCCTATACGGGAACCTCGCCGAGCAAGGTGCCGTCGTAAAAAAAGCAGGCGTAGCTGCACAGATGCTCGAATTCGAAGGGCGTGCTGTCATTTTCAACTCACAAGAAGAAGCATGCGAAGGCATTCTCGCGGGCAAAGTAAAAGCAGGCGATGTTGTTGTCATTCGCTACGAAGGTCCTAAAGGAGGCCCCGGCATGCAGGAAATGCTGGCCCCCACCTCCTACATCATGGGGCAAGGCCTCGGCGAAAGTGTTGCACTCATCACCGATGGACGATTCTCCGGCGGTACCCACGGAGCCTGTATCGGACATATTTCCCCTGAAGCCGCAGAAGGTGGCCTCATTGCATTGCTGGAAGAAGGCGACAAAATCCGAATCAACATATTGAACCGGACACTCGAAGCTGTTCTGGATGCAGACACGATCGCGCGGCGCCATGCGTCCTTCGTGCCGCCCCCGCCCCGCGAAGTAGACGGATGCCTGCGCCGCTACAGCAAACTCGTTAACAACGCCTCCACAGGCGCCATTCTCGACTAAGCCAGTAACTCCATGTTTACACACTTACTCCCCTGTACTTACTCGCCTACACTTACTCGACATTGTGAGCCCTGACTTTCGATTAAGTGTAAACGATCAAGTGTGCCCGAGTAAGGGCAAGAAGTTTCTCTCCTGCATCATCTGGGGGCACCCCGGGGCTGCGGCTAAGCTGTAACTTCATGCCGTCCCTGTAGCTGCGCTCGCCAGATCAAAACGCAGCGATCAATCACACGCGCTCACCTCATCTCCGACCCCGGCACTCCGTGCCAACCCAAAGCGCCGATTTTTATCGCCGCACTCCATATCAGCTCTAAAACCAGTATGGAGTGCGGTGACGAGCGAAGCGAACTCACCGCTTTGGGGGGAGCGAAGCGACGGGGTGCACCTCCCAGCGCGCTCGACCATCCATCCACTGCCCCGACTCTGCGAAGAGGTCGGTGGCTGCCGCAGCCACAACGCAAGTAGCAGGTTGGCACAACCTGCTTTACGCAACGGCTCTCCCGTATAGCAGGGTGTCTTGTCACACGAAGCCCCTCGGGGAGAAGTATAATCCCGAAACCGGCTGCTCCAACGAAACAGACAGGTTGTAACGGCAACGTTTACTGCAAGACGTTGTGGTTTTATAAACCGCTACCACGATTCGCGTTGCGGCCAACATCGCGCTTGCATCCGTATACATCTCAACTTATCTTCTGCAGTGCATATCAACACCAAACAAGGAGGTTATGATGCGTATGTTTTTGGGAATTGCGGCATGCACCCTCATCATGGTTGGCACAGTGCTGGCAGAAACAAAGGAGAATCCCATGGTTGAAATGGTCACATCGCAAGGCACGATCAAACTCGAACTTTTTGCCGAGCAGGCACCTGTCACGGTATCCAACTTTCTCGCTTACGTAGACAGCGGCTTCTACGATGGCACCATTTTTCACCGCGTCATCCGCGACTTCATGATCCAAGGCGGTGGATTCGATGAGGAATTAAACCGTAAGCCCACGCAAGCACCGATCGAGAATGAGGCCGCCAACGGGATCCGCAACACGCGCGGTACAATTGCCATGGCACGCACACAAATCCCCAATAGTGCTACATCGCAGTTTTTCATCAATACCGTCGACAATCCGGCACTGGATTATCGCAATGATACCCCCCAAGGCATCGGGTATTGTGTATTTGGTCGCGTTGTAGAAGGCGAGGAAGTGCTCGACAAAATCCAAATCGTACGCACGGGCTCCCAGCGCGGGATGCAAAATGTACCGCAAGAAGCCATTGTCATCAAAAGCGTCACACGCATCCAGCCCGTCGAAGCTACAGCCGAATAAAGTACGCAAACATCCACTGGACGCACTCCCGTGCGTCCGCACACCCTTGGAGAGACGCACTCCCATGCGTCCGCACATCCCTGGAGGGACGCACTCCC
>SKVN01000111.1 GCA_007129405.1 Kiritimatiellia bacterium | reverse complement strand
TGGAAATGCCGAACGCGGCATTTAATACGGGTCCATGATAGAGATTCAACAAAATGGCGGATCCTTGATTCTTAAGCGTAAGACTAACACCACCAAACAAGCTCCAGCCAGCAAAATGGAGGAGTTCTTTCATGCGGTGGATTTCGAATCCGGACTGGAGCTTTACGTGGCATTCGGGGAACAGGAGGAAGGCACGGATGATTTTGATGGTGTGAATGAGGATATGGATGCTGACCATGCCGGCAGCGTAGGCGAGTAGCCGATCAAAGGGGGCGCGGGTCAGGCTCCAGGCCAACGCAAAGACCATGAAGGTTTGCAGCATGCCCCACATGGAGACTTCGGCGATGCGCTGTTTGGCGGTAAACATGGCGATGAAGGGGATGGAGGCCATATTGACGAAGGCACCGATGAGGGAAATACGGAAGACAATGACACTGGCATCGATTCGATCTGGCGGGATGGTGAGCCAGTTGCGGATGGCGTATTCGGCAATGGGCCAGCCAATGACAATCAGGATGACGGGTACGATCAGGTGAATGCCGAGCGAGGTGTTGAACCAGCGGTTGACGTCGTCGGTGTCTCCTTTGCCAATGGCGAAGGCAAAGTGGCGTGCGGCGCTGCTGGCCATAACCGAGTTGAAAAAGGTCAGAAAGACGATCAGCGATCCGACCACTTGAAAAAGCCCGAAGTCCGTTGCCCCCAGTGCCTGCAGAATCCAGCGACTGCTGAAAAGGGCTAGGCCAACCCCGACAAGTGAGCGCGAGTAAGAGGCGGCAGTGTTGATTGCTATACGGGTCGAAGATTTCATGGGGTAATCAGACCGCAGACTGTAGACCGCAGACTGTAGACTTTATGGATTTGGCGTTTCATTCGGCCCAGCACTTTGCGCCAAAGAGGTGCCGGGTACAAGCGGTATTTGCGGCGCAATTGGCGAGGGGGCATATGCATCGCGTCGGGATAAAAGGTGTCGCGTGTGGCGGGACGGTCGGCCGGTCTTTGCAGCATTGGGTTCCCGGCAATCGCTTGCTCCAGATCAGCCGGACCAGTGAAAAGCGTTTCTTTACAACGAGCCAGCCATTCCCGGCCTTTTGCCGTATTGACCAGTACAAGGGATGTCCCCTTGTCGTCGGTGTCGTATTGCGGATACTTGGCGTCCACTTTCCAGAAATCGGCAATCGTCAAATCACCTTGACGTTCGGTTGTGGTAAACTTGCAGACATAGCAGGATTCGCGGAGAGCTATTTGCCGCTGGAATGCAGCACGGTAAATATTAGCCATCGAAGTGGTAATGCGTTGCTTGCCATCTGTCCAAGTCTCGACATTAACACTTCGTTTCCAACCACTCCGTTTGTCACGGAATGAAACCGAAGAGATTAGATGCCCGTTCCTTGCTTGAGTGCCGATATAGCGCGTGAACCAGCCAGGTGAGGGAACTCCCATGCAGATCAAATCACAGCAAAAGAGATTCTCGTAATCCTTGGCAAGAAAGTTGCGGAGTCCGGCGACTTGGCAGGGGGTGCCGGAGAAGAGCACTTTGCGACCGGATTTGAGTTCGGCTCGGATGCTGTGCAGAAGATCGATGGAAATGTCGCTCTGGACATATTTCGATCCGCGCAATTTGGGGAGAGTGTCAAGCGTGTCGACCATGATATGCCGACAGACCATGTTATCGTCGAAGGCCGCGCCGACAACGATCCCGCCTTGATCCAGAATATTTGCAGCAAGCGCACTGAAAACACCGCCGGAGGAGCTGTGATGGCGGATTGCATCATCAAGATGCCACGCCGCGAACACATCCGGCGGCTGGACACGCTCTGCTGGGCTGGCTTGCGACAACCAGGGACAGACCTTGACACAGAGGCCGCATTCGGTGCAGTGCTCCAGATCAACCGAAGGAGTAAGAAATCCTTCGTCGTCAGGTTGCATCATGACACACCCAACCGGGCATATTCCTGCGCATGCGCCGCAGCCGCAACAGTCTGTCTTCTTTTCAATACTAATGTGCATGGTTAAGGGGGGGAAGTTTAACCGCTAATTTTGCGAATTATGCGAATTGGGGAGAGGGGATGCGGGGACGGGGGAACCGCAGAAAGACGCAGAAGGGGGAGAGGAAACAGGGATGCGGGATCATTTTGTTACTGTTGAATCATTGCTCTGTGAAGTGGTGCTGTTCGGCTCTTCTTGCTTGTCTAGCGGTTTTGTTTCTTGCGTGTTATGCGGCAGAGCGATTTGAAGCTTGCATGCGATATCGATGCATTGTCGGCTCACATCAGCGTTCATATATTGTCTCACCTTTGTTGATTTCTGCCAGAAATGGGCTGTCGCTGACGTCCGCACGCAAAGGGATAATATCAAGCGGAATCTGACGCGAAATCGGTCTCGCCTGCCGTCGATATTTCAATGCGAGTGGTATGTATGGGGTTTTACTCGTTTGGAAAACCGCAACATCCATGTCTGCAGGAGTTGGCGAATCATTAAATGAGCCAAAAACAACAATGCGCTGTATTTCCTCGTCATTTGCCAGGCAAGCGACTAGGTCGCGTTTTAATTTCTGTTTAAGATTTATGTCGATAACCATGATAAGATCCGCATGTCCCTTGTTATTGGCGAATATAGCGTATGTTCGGTGGGAATGAAAGTATTTCTGGGCGGGATTGGGGGGAAAATGCTGAAATGCTGAAAAGCTGAAATGCTGAAATGCTGAAATGGGGGGAGGTTAACCGCTAATTTTGCGAATTTTGCGAATTATGCGAATTGGGGGGAATTGGGGTCATCCCTTAACAATAAAGAATGTGTTGTGGGGTGTTCTTGGTTCAATTTTGCTTTTCTGTCTGTTTTAGGCGCACTCCGTGCCCGTCAATTATGCGGACATAACTGATTTGGCTGGTTTTCTGATAGTGAATGGCAGTATGCGCGAGTTGCGGGAAATGTGCAAGTTTTGCGCGCACGTTGCGAGATGCAGTTGGGGAATAACCACAAACTGAAATAGGGGGAGGGTTAACCTCGAATTTTGCGAATTTTGCGAATTGGGGAGAGGGGCGTGGGAGGGGGGCTGTGGAGCGTGGGAGGTGAGACGTAATATGTGAGGATGCGTTTATATTTCTCTCAAGGCGGCTTTGGCTTCCTGAAATACTTCCTTGGATAACCAAAGACTGGAGTTTTTGAGTAGATCAAGAATTATGTCCGCCTCTGTTTTGGAGATCCGGCCGTAAGCGACAGCCGCGAGAACAATCCCTAAAGACCCGCGGACTTCGATATGGATGTAGGATGCATAGAGGCGTGCAGCAGCATCATCGCTTAGGAGTAGCGCATTGCTTGTGTTCATTGCCAGGGCTATAGCTTCGGCTTCGCCTCGGTGCAGCCCTGCAGTGCTGATCAGCAGGTCGGCATTTCTTCTGGTAGCCTGATCAATGTCGATGATTTTGATGTTGCTCTGCCAGGTACTGTAGCCCAGCACAGATGAAACTTCATTCGCAACACACCGAGGAACCAAGATGGCTCCTAGCGTATCTATGATGCTGAGAGCCTCGGCCTCGGCCAAATGAATGATTGGGCCAGCATCGGCAACGACTAATTGCATTTGTCTTTTTTGAGTGTTTTTGCCCAAGCAATATCCTCGCGGGCGAATTGGTCCATAAGAACGGGCCGATAGTGCCGGGTAAAATCAGCCAATGCGGCAATGATGACATCATTTTGCGATTTGAATATGCCCTCGTTAACGAATTCATTCGTTTCCGTGGCCAGAGCATCTGGAAGTTCAAGAGTAATCGAGCTCATTTTCTATCCTGTTTCGCTTCTCGTTCATTAATCACCAGTTGGGAATATAGTATTTACTCTAGGGTTAATCAAGGAACTTGAGCGTACTTGTATTTCGGATGATTTGGGGACAGGGAGGCGGGGGAAAATGCTGAAAAACTGAAATACTGACAAGCTGAAATGGAGAAGGTTAACCGCGAATTATGCGAATTTTGCGAATTGGGGAGAGGGGCGGGGGAAAATGCTGAAAAACTGAAATGCTGACAAGCTGAAATGGGGAGGGGGTTAACCGCAGAAGGCGCATCCTCCTACGCTGAAGCTTCGGAGGACATGGATGGACGCAGAAGGGGAAGATGGGGGAAGAAAAAACTGAAATGCTAAAAAGCTGACAAGCTGAAATAGGGAAGGTTAACCGCTAATTTTGCTAATTATGCGAATTGGGGTGTGGGGGGATTTGGTTGATGATTGATGGGTTGATGGGGTGGGGTAGGGGCACCGCTATATTTTACGGGTCATAACGACAAGGAGGATAGCCAAGCGTCAAGCTTTGGGATGTGGTTCCTTGCTGCATCCCAGATAATTGCATCGTCGACACTGTCGTAGCCGTGAATGATGCGATTACGCATCCCAATAATCTTTCCAACTTCCGGATAGATATGGCGGTATTCCGGCTCAATATCGTCCAGTCGGTTGAATGCTTCCCCCATGATTTCAAACTGTCTCTCAACAGCTGAGCGCAGTAGAAGGTTTTCTGAATAGTCAGGCAGCGACACTTCTTCTGTAAACGAAGCAATGGCTTTGCATGCGTTAAGGGCATCAAGTAGATATTTCCGCGCATCAGGCTGCATAGATGTTTTCCCTGGTTGCGTTTACACTGTCGCGGAAGTACGGGTTACGGATAGAGGCTGGCGTGATTATGTCGACTGCTGTACCCAGAAGAGCTTCAAGTTTTGCTGCTAATTCGAGGTAGCGATCGAGCAAGCCGTCTGTGGATCCGGAATTTTCAAACTCGGCAATAAAATCAATATCGCTCACATTCGGAGTGAACTGGCCTGATGCAGCAGAACCGAACACGTCTAAGCGCCTGATTCCTTGGTGGCAGCATATATCGGCAATTTCTTGTTTGCGCAGTTTTATCAGATCAATCATGCAATCATCTTAGTGGTAGGATCTTTCTTGGCAAGGAGGATTTTGTTGCAGCTCTTTATGTGGGGGGGGGGAGTTCAGACTGATGACGGAAGACTTTTTGGGGAAGGGATAAATACAGGCGATATGCCATGGGGTTTAGGGATTGAGGTTTTGCGGGGGAAGCTCGGATGGTGAGTGTTCTGAGGGTGCCGTTATGGGGGGCTCTTCGCTCTCCTTTTGGTTGAGTTTCATTGCGGTTTTAACAATCTCTTGTGCAAATAAATAAAAGGCGCGGGCCTCTTCTGTCGTTGGTTTTCCGTGTGGAAGCAAGCCTATATCGCCAGGATAACGCGCATCGATGTAAAGCTCATTGAGCGAGTCGAGCGTGTCTTCCGCCGCTTGAATTTGTTCGGAAAGTCCATCGTACAACACAAGCAAATCGTGTGTTCTGGGGATTCGGAGTCCGAACTTCTCGCGCAGCCCCTTAAACGCTTTTTCTACAGCTTGCTGTGCATGGAATGCAATGATATTGGTAAGTTGTTCATTGGGCAACATGGCCTCTATAGCTGCCAAATCATCGGTGGCTGCCTGGAGCCAGTCGGCCGTGATGTTGTTCATAGTATGGTTATCCCGTTATTTAGAATTTCATCAGACATGGCGGATTTGCGTAAAACAAACTGGTTATACATGGCTTTGGTGTGAACGATTAGGTCAATGGGGTATTGCTTGCGAAGATCCCGAATTTGTCGAGCAACGCTTAAGTAGATGCTGTTTTTTTCGCTCCAGCTTTGGGGAATTGTTTCGTCGCGCGTAACTACGTAAAGATCAATGTCGCTGTCTGGGGTGTCGTCACCTCTTGCAATGGAACCGAAAAGCACAACCTTTTCAAGACACATAGGACCTAAGCGTCGTGCGATTTCTTCCTTTAGGCTTCTTAGGTTGCGTTTCGTCATTATAAAATACCTCAAGCAAAGGAGACGATAAAAACTGGCAGATTAGCGTTCATATATTGTCTCGCCTTAACCATGATAAAATCCGCATGTCCCCAGTTACTGGGCAATATAGCGTATGTTCGGTGGGAATGAAAGTATTTCTGGGCGGGATTTGGGGGAGAAAATGCTGAAAAGCTGAAATGCTGACAAGCTGAAATAGAGAGGGGGATTGGGAAAAAGCTGAAATGCTAAAAAGCTGACAAGCTGAAATAGGGGAGGTTAACCGCAGAATACGCAGAAGGACGCAGAAGGGAGAGGGGGAAAGTCTAGTGGGATGTGTAATGTGGGACGCGGGACGGGAAATTTAGTCGGTAATTCCTAGCTGATGGCGAGCTTCTGCGCGAAGCGCTTTGCAGATGTCTAAACATTCCTTGGCGTTGTCACGCGTGGCACATTCTCCCGGGTAGCGGTACTCAACTGCTGCGGTCGATAATATTGCCAGACTGGCACGCAATGCTGACAATCCAATGCCTTCGGGTAAAAGGCTGAGTAATTTCACAAGATCGTGTGTTTTGCTGAACTCTACATTCTTTTCCTGTAGTAATGCCTTGAGGTATTTCTCCGCACATTGTTGTGCATGGAAGCAAGCCGCGTCATAATTTGGGAATTTGCGCGCGCGATATTCCCGCATGGCGGTATTGAAATCGCCTTCAGCCTTGGTTATCCATTCAGATGTTGCCGGCTGCATAGAGCACTTTTCCTCGTTCCATGATTTCACGTATGAAAAAATCGTTGATCGCCAAGCGCTCTTGTATCCGCTCCGGCGTCCGCACAAGGATATCCACAGGAATTTCGTCCGGTAGAGCCATGCGAATGTCTGAGGCTTTTTTTACGGGAGAACCTTCGTGTTTTAAAATAATCAGTAAATCCAAATCGGAATTTTTTCCGGGTGTTCCATAGGCATAGGATCCGAATAGAATAACTTTCTCGGGGGCAAAGCGTTTAACTACCCGCAGAGCACAATCGTTAATGTCTTTTCTTGTTAACATAACAATACTTAAAGCAAGAGTTTTGGGTTTGCGCACAACAGAATACTATGGCATTCGGGGAGGGAAGTCTAGTGGCGAGTGGAGGGGCGAGAGTGGGAGCAGGATCTTCATATTTCACAGTCGGAGCTGGTCTGTTTTGGCGCACTCCGTGCCCGTCAATTATGCGGATATAACTGATTTGGCTGGTTTTCTGATAGTGAATGGCAGTATGCGCGAGTTGCGGGAAATGTGCAAGAGCGAGAAATGCTGAAATGCTAAAACGCTGAAATAGGGAGGGTTAACCGCAGAATACGCAGAAGGACGCAGAAGGGGAAGATGTTAACCGCTAATTTTGCGAATTATGCGAATTGGGGAGAAGGGATGCGGGGACGGGGGAACCGCAGAGCAGCGAGCATTGCGAGCAACAGGCTGCCGAACAGGCAGCAAGGAACGCAGTGACTGGCAATACGCAGAAAGACGCAGAAGGGGAGAGGGGGCGGGGCGCGCATCAGACTTGCCGATATGCTGGATGATCTCTGTGTGTCCGTCGGGGTTGGTTTGTCTATTTGGGGATTTCTTTTTGGAAGGCTTCGAGAGATTCGGTTTGCACGGCCAAGCGGTGTAGTTGGCGCAAAATGGCTGGATCGGAGATTTCTTCGATCTGCTTTTTGATGGAGTAGGAGACGGACTGAAAGCGTAGCTCGAGGATTTCCACTATGTCTTCTTGTAGTGCCTCTTGTTTTCCTTCCAGCTTTCCTTCCAGCTTTCCTTCTTTTCTGAGTGTTTCGGCGATGGTCATGATTTCCTCCTGTAATTCCGGCTGATTGAGTGCTGTAGCCTGTTGAATATATTCGTTTATGTCGGTGGTGTTGTCAACTTTGTATAG
>SKVN01000185.1 GCA_007129405.1 Kiritimatiellia bacterium | reverse complement strand
TATGTGTGGGGAGGTGTCTGCTTACCTGTCCCAAGGAATCCGGGGGAGGCTACCAGCAGTTGCAACAAGATATATTGAAGATAAAAGCGTAATTATAGATTTATACCCTACTTTGTGCGTGCACAGACCAAGTTCTCTGACCCAATAATTGGCTTCAGGGAGCCGAAGCAGAGGTCCAAGGACAAGCCGCTGTCATGGCGGAAGTTTGCGGATCTTTTGTGAGGTGCCCACCTCGTTTTTCCGAGGTTCAGAGACATCGTCTGAAACGGCAAAGCGGGGTATTTTTTTATGGATGATTCGGGTGATTTGTTTGCGGCAGCAAGCATGGATGAGGTGGCACGGAATGCTCCGTTAGCGGCTCGCATGCGCCCGCGCACACTTGATGAAATTAGCGGGCAGGATCATATTCTGGGCCCGGGATGCCTTTTGCGTCGGTCGATTCAGGCGGACCGTCTTGGCAGTATGATTTTCTATGGACCTCCGGGCTGCGGAAAAACATCACTTGCGGAGGTGATCGCGCTTACGACGGAGCGCGCATTTGTGCGCGCCAGTGGTGTGGTGGCGAATGTTGCCATGGTCCGTGATTTGATTCGATCGGCGCAACACCGTCGGACACAGAGCGGTCGTGAAACGATTTTATTCGTGGATGAAATTCATCGGTTTAACAAATCCCAACAGGATGTTCTGCTTCCGTATGTGGAAGAGGGGGCCGTGACCCTGATTGGTGCAACGACCCATAATCCCATCTTTTTTATCAATACGCCACTGACTTCGCGTTCGCTCGTTTTTGCGTTGCAAAGTTTGGATGAAGAAGCGGTGATTGCGTTGATGAAACGCGCACTTGGCGATGAAGAGCGTGGTTTGGGGTTGTATTCGGTTGAGGCTGATGAAGATGCGTTACGACACATTGCCCGTTGTTGTGAGGGGGATGCACGTAGGGCATTGAATGCATTGGAATTGGCAGTGCTCACTACGCCACCTGGAGTAGATGGTGTCATTCGTCTGACGGTGGCCGTAGCTGTGGATTCCGTGCAGAAGAAGACGATTGTGTATGATCGGGATGAAGATGGGCACTACGATACGATATCGGCTTTGATCAAGAGTATGCGCGGATCTGACCCGGATGCGGCTGTGTATTGGCTTGCGAAGATGTTGTTTGCGGGCGAGGATCCCCGTTTTATTGCGCGGCGTCTGGTTATTTTTGCGTCTGAGGATGTCGGGAATGCGGACCCGCGCGCGTTGTTGATTGCGTCTGCGGCGATGCAGGCTACCGAGACGGTAGGTATGCCGGAAGTGCGTATCAATTTGTCGCATGCTGTCACGTATCTGGCAACGGCCCCGAAAAGTAATGCCGCGTATCGTGCGATGCAGGCGGCATGGCGTGATATTGAAAAAGGACGTTCTTTGCCTGTACCCGAGCATTTGAAAAATGTGCATATAGATGTGACAGAAGGGCAGGTCGCGGCGAATGCCTATCAGTATCCGCATGATTTTCAGAATCATTATGTTGAGCAGGAGTATGTCCCGACTTCGGCTGTTTATTATGAAATGAGCGATCAAGGGTATGAGGCGACTTTGGCGAAGCGTATGGCTGCCTTGCATAAGAAAGGAGTCAGAGATGCGTGATGCATTGCAAATGGCGAAAGCTGAAATTCGCATGCAGATGGTGGATCGCCGTGCTCGCATGCATCCTGATGAACGTGTGGCAGCCAGTGAGGCGATCGTGGCGCGCATTATGGCTTCGGCTGCATTCCAGCGAGCGACTTCCTGTTGTAGCTTTTCGCCTTTGCGCGAAGAGGTTCAGGTGATGCCGTTGCTTGATCAGGCGTCAAGCAGGGGTTGCAAGGTCTTTTTGCCCGCTTTTGATGAAGTTGCGCGTGTATATCGTTTTCGGGAATGGGATCAATCGACACCACTTCAGGCGGGGCGCTGGAATATCATGGAGCCCCAAGGCTCTTGCTTTACGGTTCCGGAGGGGGATGTGTGCATCATTGTTCCGGGGCAGGCCTTTGATCGCACGGGGATGCGGATTGGTTATGGCGGGGGGTATTTTGATCGTATGTTACTGGAAACACGCCGTGTTCCCGATAACCGGGTTTCAGCGATTGGGGTTGCGTATGATTTTCAAGTCCTCGATGCGGTGCCGTACGACGAGCAAGATGAGGCCGTAGATTTTTTAGCGACAGAATCAGAATGGATTACGACAAAACAATAAATAAAGGAGGATAAGGATGATACAGATATTGATGTGGTTGGTTGGGCTACTGGTTGCCGTGGTTGGCTTTGCGGTGGGGTATCTCGTTCGCCATAAGCTGGCAGGACTGAGTGTTACTGCGATGGAGACCCAGGCCAAGCGTTTGCTGGAGGATGCGCAGCGAGAGGCAGACACGATTCTGAAAGAGGCAAAAATCAGTGCGAAGGCTGAAGTGCTAAAGGCGCGGGAAGATTTTGAAAAGTCGACGGATACGCGTCGCAAGGAGCTGGTACAGTTAGAGGAGCGGATTGGGTTACGGGAGGCCAATCTGGATCGGAAAGTGGCGATGCTAGATCGTAAGGAGCAAGTGCTGGAGGAGAAGATCACGGTGCAGTCGCAGAAGGAGTCGGATTTGGAGGCGCGCCTTGCTGCTTTGCACAAGAAAGATGAGCATTTGGAACTTCTGATCCGGCGTGTGACGGGGATGTCGCGTGAGGAGGCGATGCAACTGCAGTTGTCCCAGTTGGAAAGCGAACTGAAAGTGGAAAGTGGAATTCTGATTCGGCGTATGCAGGAGCAAACTCGTGAAACAGCAGAGCGCGAAGCGAAAAAAGTGATTTCGTTGGCCATACAGCGTTATTCTGCTTCTCACAGCAGCGAGATTGTTACAACAACCGTTGCGTTGCCTAGCGATGAAATGAAGGGGCGGATTATTGGCCGTGATGGTCGCAACATCCGGTCGTTGGAAGCGGCTACGGGGGTTAGCATCTTGATTGACGACACGCCCGAGGCGGTGGTGATCAGTGGATTTGATCCCGTGCGTCGGGAGGTGGCGCGGCAAGCTCTCGAGCAATTAATTACGGATGGACGTATACACCCGACACGAATCGAAGAACTTGTGGAGAAAGCAAACGATGAGGTGTGGGAGAATATTCGCAAAGCGGGGGAAGATGCGCTGTTTGAAGTTGGTATTGGAAATGTGGAAGGAGAGGTCGCCAAAACCCTTGGGCGTCTGATGTTCCGCACGAGCTACTCCCAAAACGTGTTGCGGCATTCCATGGAGGTTGCGCAGTTAATGGGGCTGCTCGCGGGTGAATTGGGATTGGATGTGCAAATCGCTAAGCGCGTGGGCATGTTTCACGATATAGGGAAAGCACTGGATCATGAAGTCGAAGGTGGGCATGCCGTGATTGGGGCAGAGTTATTGCGTCGCTGTGGTGAGTCTGCCGAAGTGGTAAATGCCGTGGCCGCGCATCATGAAGATGTGGAAGCGCAATCTGTCTATGCTGCGCTCTGCTGTGCTGCGGATGCGATGAGCAGTTCACGCGTTGGCGCCCGATCGGAAACGACGGACTTGTATATTAAGCGTTTGGAGAAACTGGAGGCCATTGCGAACAGTTTTCCTGGGGTTGAGAAGTGCTTTGCCATTCAGGCAGGTCGCGAGGTGCGCGTCATGGTTGAGCCGGATCAGGTTACGGATGAGACGGCTATGGTATTGGCACGGGATATTGCACGCCAAATTGAATCAGACTTAAAGTATCCCGGGCAAATCCGGGTTACGGTGATACGCGAACGTCGTTGCATTGACTACGCGCGGTAAGGTGTTAGGAATCTTTTTGATGAAAATACTATTGGTTGGAGATGTAACGGGATCCCCCGGAAGACTTGTGCTTGCACAGGTGATAGCACGGTTACGGCGAGAGCTGGGGATGGAGTTTGTGGTGGCGAATGGAGAAAATGCTGCAGCGGGGCGTGGTATTACGCTAAAACTGGCAGAGGAGTTTTTTGCTGCTGGTGTCGATGTGATTACGATGGGGGATCATGTTTGGGATCAGAAGGAGATGGTTGCGGGAATTGAGCGGGCGCCGCGTATCATTCGCCCCGCCAATTTTGCGCCGGGGTGTCCGGGGCAGGGAATTGTTACGGTAGACTCGCCGCATGGTCCCGTGACCGTGATGCAGTTTATTGGTCGGGTTTTCTTGAAGCCGAACGATTGTCCATTTCGCACAGCGGATGCTTTGCTGCAGCAACCTGGGCTGGGACGTATCAAACTGGTTGATTTTCATGCTGAGGCCACATCGGAAAAAATTGTTTTTGGACGCTATTTGGATGGTCGGGTCAGTGCTGTAGTCGGGACCCATACGCATGTGCAAACAGCGGATGAAGTATTATTGCCGGGCGGAACCGCTTATGTGACGGATTTGGGGATGACCGGCGTGACGGACTCCGCGATTGGTCGTGAGTTGGCTCCGGTTACACAAACGTTTGTTTCGGGTATGCCAGCCAAGTTTGACATGGCTAAGGGTGATCCTGTACTACATGGTGTGATTGTAGAAGTGGACCCCCAAACAGGAAGATCTCGTAAAATAAAACGTATCCGTGAGGGAATGACAGGGCCAGCCAAAACCGTTTATGGGTAAGTTTTGGAGGGATTAGGGATTAGGCCTTAATCGTTAGGGATTAGGGAGGATTAGCCCTACCATTTGGGATGAATTCTGGACAGACCGCGAAGGCAGAACAGGAGCTAGGATATGAAAATTCGGAAAATATTGCTGTTGATAGTGATGAGCGTGTTTCCGCTATGGGCTGGTGCATCCGATGCATTGGTTGAAGCGTTGGCCGCGCGTGCGCGTGCTTTCGAGGAGCCTGCGGATCTGACCCCGTTGATTGAACGGGCGGGGACCCGAAAACTTGTGTTGTTAGGGGAGTCCACACATGGAACTTCGGAGTATTATCGTTGGCGGGCGAAAATTTCTCAGCGGTTGATTGAAGAATACGGCTTTCGGTTTGTTGCTGTTGAGGGAGATTGGGCTGCGCTGTATCGCTTGAATCGATACGTGAAGCATTTACCTGGTGCAGAGCCGGATGCGCGGGCCATTATGGCTTCTTTTGATCGTTGGCCTGAATGGATGTGGGCCAATGAGGAAATGCTCGCATTTGTCGAATGGCTTCGTGAATGGAATGCCGAGCGGCCGCCTGAAAAACGCGCGGGGTTGTATGGTGTGGATGTTTATGGTGATGAAACCGTTTTGGAAAAGCTGTTGCTCAAGTTGCGTAGGATCGATGCTGATCTTGCCAAGGAAGCGGAAACCCTGTACGCTCCCTTTCTGCCTTTCGCAGGGAATGCTCGGGATTATGCCATGCATCTCGCACGTGGTGGCGCTGCATTTGGCGAGGGTGCTGCGAATGCGTATGCGCATTTGCGGGAAGTGCTGCTAGCTTTGGATGTGGATGCCCAAATGACCCTCAATGTGTTGCACAGTGCGCGTGTGATCATGAATGCCGAGCGGCATTACCGGGCTAATATTGATCACAATTTGCATGGTTGGAATGCTCGGGCAGATCACTTTTACCACACGGCAGAAACGTTGCTGGCGCATTACGGGGAGGATTCCCAAGGTATCGTATGGGCGCACAATACGCATATTGGTGATGCACGTGCGACGAGTATGGGGCGTGACGGTAGTCGCAATATCGGTCAGGCCGCGCGGGAAGCACTCGGTGCAGATCATGTATATGCCGTCGGTTTCGGTACAGATCGAGGAACCGTTGTTGCGGGACGAAGCTGGGGTGGATCTCGGGAAGTGATGCGCATTCCTGCTGGAGGCCCCAATACACTGGAGTCGGCTCTGCGCGCATTAGATATGCCTAAAGCGATGATTCTCTTGGATGATGCGACGGAAGTTACCGCATTGATGGCGGTGATTGGCCATCGGGCCATCGGCGTGATTTACCATCCCGAACGCGAATATCCTGGAAACTATGTGCCGACTGTATTTGCGCGCCGTTACGACGCGTTTTTATATTTTGCTGAAACAAAAGCTTTGCAGGTGATTGAATGAGGATTTCGTACATTCTTCTTCGAAAAATACGATTTCAAGTGCTGCTCTTGATGGGGTTTTTTCCTGCCTTGGTTGTGTGTGGGGACATTCCCGCTGATGCTGATGATCAAATTGCGCAATGGGGGTTTCCCGTCGGCGAGGAACTTGTATATCGCGCTTACTGGGGTGCCATTCCTGTTGGAGAATCCATTGTCCGTACAGGCTGGAAAGAGGGGGCGGAAGGGGAGTTGTTGCATTTGAAATTGGAGGTTCGATCGAATCGAGCGATTGCCATGGTATATCCGGTGTCGATCGACGTGGAGACCATTGTGCGGGTGAAAGATTTTTTGCCGATCCGCCATACGCAACGTCGTCGTGAGGGACGTCGCCGTGCTCAGGTAACCGTAGATTTTGATTATGAAAAAGGCATTGCAGTGCAGCATGAAGTTTTACGTCGTCGCAAAACAGAGATTCCATTAGAGGACGACACCCGGGACATTTTTACGTTTTTGTATTATGTGAGACGTTATCCCATGGCGCTTGGGAATAAGGCACACTACCGGGTATTAACCGACGATCGAATTTACGACCTTTGGCTGAATGTGGCAGATGAGGAGGTCATGGTGTCCAGCGTGTTGGACGGTGATGTCGCCGCATTTGATGTAGAGCCGGAAGCTGCTTTTGAAGGGGTTTTTCGACGTCATGGCCGCCTGGATTTGCATGTTTCCCGGGATGTGCGCCAATTGATGTTGTTTATGCGGGCGAACATTCCTGTCGGCAGTGTCCGTACGGTCCTGCAGGAGGTGCGGGGGCCCGGGAGTGACAGATGGGGTATGCTTGATGGTGATGATTGACCTGTTAAAAGGTATTGGAACCATTTTGCGAATATGATTGGCTATTGCTATGGAAGATAACAACGCTATTTGGGGCATTCAGAAGCTTGAAGCCAATGCCGTGGCGCTGCGTCGCGTGGGGCCGTTGTCCATTTGGTTGGAACGTGCGCGTGATGAGTTGCATTATGCCTTTTCGCGTAAAGAGAGCGATTTAGGGAGTGCCAAGGCCGCGAAGCCAGAGCATATCGAGTGGAATCGCTGGGCATGCGGTGAGGGAGAATTAGGTCTGGAGTTAGCCCCCGTATTGCCGCCACGCCCAGTCGTGGTGCGGCCAGCCATGCCTTTGCAAATCATGCCGGGGCACCATTTACATTTTTTTGTCAGTATACCGGTGTATGTCGCTGGCATTTTGGTTGCCTCTGGTGGGGAAAGTCGTGTTACGGCTTTTGAGGAACCCACTGTGGTGTTGTCGAATTCCTGGTACGGTAAACCTGCTGATGGTACCCTTTGTTACGCTTTGCGAACACGAGCAAGGCGTTCACAGGAAGAATTACGAAGAGACGCTCATCTGGCTATATGTCCACTGGAACTGGTGAATGAGTCAAACAACCCCTTGTTGTTTGAACGAGTTTTGCTGCGCTCTCGTTTTATGGGGATGTATCGCGGCAAGCAGTATATTTGGACTTCGGGGGCGCGCTTGGTATACCACGGTGAAGACCCGTTGCCGGAATTGCATTATGTAGCGGGGCCACCAGCATATGATGAAGCGTCGGATTGTTTAGCGGAACCGAAAGAGCAGCTTAAGCGAGGAATGTTAGACCGTGCCATGGATGGCATTCGCGGTGGTATTGGGAAGGTGCGCAATGGTAGATAGCTTGGTGAATTGGGTTTTGAATCATATGCCAAACCTGTTACGTGCGGGGGTTATTGCGCTGCTGGGGTACCCGGTTATCCGGCTAGCGGACTTGCTGTCACGTCGTGTAATGACGC
>SKVN01000012.1 GCA_007129405.1 Kiritimatiellia bacterium | reverse complement strand
TTGCGGTAGAGGTTCATGTGGGAAGGTTAGGGAAAATGCTGAAAAACTGAAATGCTAAAATGCGGAGAAGAACCACAGAACACGCAGAAAGACGCAGAAGGGGGAGGTGGGAACGGAAATTGGTGGTGGGCTATGCAGGGAAATGTCTGTTGGGGAGAAGGTGTGGTGGGTTGTGCGGAGTGACGGCGACCACGCAGTGGTTAGCCGTGAGAGGGTAAAAGGGGAGGCGCTGGGTTTTGCGGGGGCGGTGTGGTTGGGTTTAGGGCGCTGGGCTGGCGGGCTTTTTTTACACTCTTGTTGCAGGCCACTGCGTGGCCGCAACTTCCCGCGTCACCGCATTAAGCTGCAGGCACGCAGCCCGATCCAGGCGGCCAAAGCGGGGGAATGCGCCGGCCACGGAAAGCTCGAGCAGGCGGCCTTGGGCGCAGAGATCGAAGAGCTGGCCGCCGGGCTTGTAGCGCTCGCCGAAGAAGCGGTGCGTTAGACGAATGGCGCGGCCGCCTTCGGCAATGACGGCCTGCAGCACGCGCTTCTCGAATGGGGAGATAAACGGCGAAACAAAAACATAGCCTTGTTCCAGATATGCGGTGAACTGCTCTTCGATCTCGGGCCACTCGGCCTCTGTGGCGCGGCGCGAGAATTGGACGCCAACGCGGCGCGGATGCTTGAGCAGAAAGCCATTGCCGAAGCCCCAGAGTGGAGCACCATCCGGCAGCTTGCCTACGATGGCGGCGCGGCGGAAAAGCTCCGGGTTGGCTTTCAGCAGACGGTAGCGGCGCACATTATCGCGGATGTACGCGACTTCGCGTTGCAGATGCTCGCGATCGAAGACGAGGCTATCGTGCATGCCATCTTGGAAAATGCGCATGCGCTTGCCGTTCGCTTCCGTGCAGGCTTTGTTCACGCCGAGCTTGAAGCCGCGGATTACCTGCTGAAGCGTGATGCCCTCCGGCAGCGGCTTTACCACATGCATGAGTGCATGCAGGTGGTCCGGCATAACCTGGTACTGGCCGAGCTTGATCTGCGGGTGATGGTTTGGAATGCCGCGCAATTGCTCGTGCACAAGCTGGCCGATCGGGGTGAGTTTGAAAGTGGTTTGGGTAATGTGGCAGAAGCAGATGCCAGGGTTGGCCTTGAGCGTGAGCATGGCAACACCCGGGCGGCTGTAATCATAATTGCGCGTGGGGCGGTTCATGGCTTTTTTAAACCACAGAGTGGTTTAAATGGCGAGAGCAAAAAGCGGCGGTTGAGGCGTGGATTCTGGCGTTGGGTGGCGCGGGGTTACGGCGACCACGCAGTGGATCGCCGAGAAGAGGTTAAAAGGGGAAAGGGAAGAGGGGCGAGGCGTTGGGTTTTGCGGGGGCGGTGTGGCGGGGTTTGGGGCGTTGGGGGGGCCGGGCCTTTTTTTACTCTCTTGTTGCAGGCCACTGCGTGGCCGCAACTTCCCCCGTCAGCGCCAGCAGTGCCAGCATGCCCAACACGCGAGGCCACGGCAATGCGGCGGCCTTATTGCCGGGCGAGGAGGGCCTGCACGATGCGGTCGGCGGTGTGGCCATCCCAGAGCTCGGGGCGCTGGGGGGTTCGGGGGCTTTGGAGGGTGGTGTGGAACTCGGCGCGGAGGCGGTCGACGTTGTTGCCGACGAGAACACTGGCGCCGCCATGTTCGCGGAGGGTGATGGGCCTCTCGGTATTCCAGCGCAGCGTGAGGCAAGGGGTTCCCAGCACGCAGCACTCTTCCTGCAGACCACCGGAGTCTGTGAGCATGACCGTGGCATCCATGTTTAAGCGCAGCATTTCATGATAGCCGATCGGATGCAGCAGAATCAGATTCGGTGCGGCAAGTGCTTTTTCCCATAGACCGAACGATTGTAATTGTTTCTGTGTGCGTGGATGAATCGGCCAGATCAGGGGCATGTTGGCGCAAACATCATCGAGAAGAAAATCGAGGATGGGGCCGAGGACCTCGGGACGGTCGACGTTGGAGGGGCGATGCATGGTGAGAAGGGAAAAGGGCAAACGCTGAAATGCTGAAACGTTGAAATGCTGAAATTGTTCAGGGCAGAGAATGTTGCTTTTGATAATGGCTGCGGGATCCATCTGTCCAGCCGTATCGCGGTGTTCTTCGAGGGTATCGATCATGATGTTGCCGACGAATTGGATGCGATCTTCGGGAAAGCCCTCTTTGCGAAGATTTTCGTTAGAGAGTTGATCAGGTGTCAGGAGTAGATCCGAGAGGCGGTCGGTGACCAGTCGATTGATTTCCTCGGGCATTTCCATATCGAAGGAGCGGAGTCCGGCTTCGATATGTGCAACCTTGATGTGCTCCTTTTTGGCGGTGATTGAGCATGCGCAAGTGGCATTGACATCGCCGACCACCACGACCCAATCCGGTCGATGCTGTTTGAGCACTTTTTCGAAGGCAATCATGGTGTTGCCCACCTGCTCGGCGTGTGTTCCAGAACCGACCTCCAGATCGATATCCGGACGCGGGATGTTCAACGCATCAAAGAACTTCGCGGACATGCGTTCGTCATAATGCTGGCCGGTATGCACGAGAATATGCTCGATTTCCGACTTCTGGCCTCCGACCTCCGACTTCTGATTCCACCGTTCGATGGCGTGGCAGAAGGGGGCAATTTTCATGAAGTTGGGACGGGCACCGACGACTGATATGATTTTCATGCTATTTTCCGTTCGTGGGGTGTTGATTCAGCGTTGTGGTTCTTGCGTAGAATTTGTTGCCATACGTTAGCGGCGGCAAGGGATTGCCGCCCTCCATAATCCGGTACAAAAAGAGATTTGCCTTGCCTGTGTGCGTCATCCTTTCGCCGCATAGGTGGCTTCTAAAAAATCGACGAATTGGTTGCCGAGCTTATCGCGGTTGAATGCTGTTTCGGCCAAGACACGTGCATTGCGGCCCATTTCGGCGCGCTTGGTCGGATCGACTGCCAGTGTTTCGAGGGCATCGGCAAATGCTACAGGATCGCGTGGGGCTACAGCCAGTCCGCACTTATGCTCATTGATCATATCTGCGAGCCAGCCGGGGTAATTGTTCAGGACAGGGAGTCCGGACGAGATGTAATCGAAAAACTTATTCGGCGAGGTGCCATAGTAGAAAGCGGGTACATCGGCGAGGATCATTAGACCAACATCTACGGATGCTACGAGTTGATTCAGTTGCTTTTTCGGCATGGGCTCGAGGAAAAGACAGTTTGTTAGTCCTTCGTCTTTGGCCCGCAGCATGAGTTGCGGTTTGAGCTTGCCATCGCCGATGAACAGTAGTCTGATGTTGTTACGTTCGCGCTTCTGCAGTTCTGCGGCGACATCCAGAACGGCATCCAAGCCATTCGCGATGCCGTGGGCTCCGGTGAAGATGGCGACAAGATCCGTCGGGCTTATAGCTTCCAACTGGAGGTCTTTTCGCTGTCCGGGCTTAAATATTTCCAGGTCGCAACCGTTCGGGATCATTTCAATCTGCTTGGGATGGCGGCAGCGTTTTTGGATGCCTTCGCAAATGCCGGGGGAGAGTCCGATGCAACCATCCGCCAGATTGTAGCTGAGCCATTCCAGGATGCTCATGCCACCCAGTAGAAGCGGGTTTTTCATGCCGAGTGCTTTGGGAAGTTCCGGCCAGAGGTCGCGTACTTCGAATACAAAAGGCTTCTTGCGGCGGAACAATTTCATGGCAATACCAGGAATGCCTGCTGTCAGCGGGGTTGTCGTGGCAAAGAGCAAATCGTATTCTTCATGCAAGGCAAATCCGATGCTGTGCCATGCAAAGCGCAGGAATGTCCAGGCGCGTTTGGCGATGCTATCGTGATTGCTGTACGGCAGGTTGATTTGGATTACGTCAATGCCATCGATATCTCCGCGCAGGATACCCTTGCGCTCGGTGGGGGGGAGATCGAAGTTCGCGAATGCGCCACAAACCATGGTTACGGAATGCCCGCGCTGGATCAAACGTTGGGCTAGCTCATACGAGCGCGTGCCGCCAGCGGTGGAGGGGGTTTTAAAATGCTGGTGAAAGTATAATATTTTCATGCGTGTTCTTACCAAGCAATCATGGTTGTTAATGTTCCGGGGTAGGTGACTTCTATTTCCAAGACTGGGAGCGTGGTTTGTTGGAGGTAATAGCGGGATTCGCGGCCATCTGTCAATTCGAAGCGTTGGATCGCTGCATCGGAGGTTACGGTCAGCGTGATGACGTTATTGGAAATGGTGTTGCCGGCAATGCTCCATTCACCGGGCGCGAGACGCCAGCGCAGTATGGCTTTCTCTTCAAAATCGCTGATATGATCTTCGATTTGTAGAGAGCGCGTTGACAGAGTTAGTTTACGATGATGTTTTGCACCCTTCCAATCGCGATAGCTTGCACTAGTGGTGATGGTCTCTCCGACTTTGGTCATATGGCAGACATCTTCGGCTTGGAGCCACTCACCAAAAAGGAAGCGTCCCAATCGCGGCATTTGATCGCGCTCATCGAATTGAATCGTGTTATGGCTGGCGGTGCCTTTGAAATATTGCATGGCTTCATCATCTGCGTATGAGAATGAACCGCCATCACGGAGAATGTTCTGGTTGTTGAGCCAGAAATCCACATGCAGGGCATCGGCTTGACTGGGGCGGAACCGGAAACGCGGATAGCGGAACAAGACAAAAGCCTGATTCGCATGCAGAGTGCAGTAACCACCATCCGGGAATGATGTTGAAGAACGCGGTTCGGCATGCGTTGCTGGCAGCGGTATCTTGAGCCAACGCAGTGGGATGTTGTACGAACCGTTATCCCGATAGGCCTGCCTGTTCTGGAAAAGTGCCATGGCAAGCTGAACGGTGGGACGGTAATCACGATAATCCGTGTCCGTCAGGGGAAACAGGCGTGCGCCGTCATTGGCTCCAAGATTGGGCGCATCGCCTGATTCGGGATCCACCATTGCATACAGCCAATCTGTTGCTTTCGCCAGGCGCGCACGCAATGCAGGGGAGAATGCGGAAACCTGGAGGGGTTTTCGCCAGACTTCCGCCATGCAGTAGGTATCGAGCATCACGCGGTGATAGTTTAGCGATTGCTGGCTGAAAGAGCCATCGGGTTCAATCAACTTGCATGCGCGTTCTTCTAGAAATTTGCGCCCCGTCCGCATCCATTTAGCGGCGCGTTTGTCTCCTGATGCATGCAGCCAGGTTCCGCCGATAAAGAGGGCGGCGGCTTCGGAGGTTCCGTGATTGTTATTCTGGGCGAGGGCATAGCTGATGGTTGGGGCAATCCGCTGGAGATGCGCGGCCACGAGTTGTAGCAATGCAGGTTCGGGGTTGGATACTTGCCCCAGCAGGCGTGCTGCCATCGCCAGATGCATCACGCGGATCGATGCCTCCTGTCCGCATTTCCAGTTGGGGCCAGAGTAGGGTGGATTCTTGGCCGACCAGTCGCTCAGCCAGTTGTTGAGTTTTACCAGTGCGGCGGAATCGCCCTGTGCCGCCTTCTGGGCGAAACAGAGCACCCAGTCGAAGCGAGAAGCCTCCCAGATGGTTTTGATATCGCCGAATGCGGGGTTGAAGTCCGGCAGCATCCACCAAGAGGCGTTGGTGGTGGGAAATCTTTTCTGGTTAAAAGGGTTGGTGAACCAGTCCGGGGCTTCATGCGCTGGTGTTTTGTGCCAGCCGAAGAGACAATGCTGCTCATCCCACTGGCGATTATAGGGCAGATCTGTGTACTGCGGATTTTCGGGTATCCGGAAGAATGGGCCGGTCGGTGCTGTGGTGGAAATGCGCTGGACTGGGTGGATGCCCAACCGCAGTTGGAGGCGATAGGCGGCCACATGGGCCACATTTCCAATACCGAGGGCGGCAAGCGTTTTAATTTTCGTCAGTGCGTGCATAAAAGAATCATGTGAAGATACAACGTGAATAGTAGTAAGAAGGATAGCTGCGTAATGAGCTTAACGATTGATATTTGATAATAACCACTTCCAGATGGGCATGCAGATAATGTTGTGCCCGGCGCATTGTAGTGTTTGCTCTTCATCCATGGTCAAAAGTAGTAACTGCTCGTCTGGTAAATCGTGAAATGCTTTTGCGCCTTGCACTAAACCTCGCAATTCGCGTTCACGCGTTTGCAGATTCGAGAGATCTGCACAAACCTGTATCAGTTGCACGTTATCTGGAGCGTTGAGGGGGCGAACCACGAAATCGACTTCATATTTACCTTGGGCATCAGCAAAATAATTAACGGTATTCTCTTTGCGCAAGAGCTCAACAAACACAAGGTTTTCAAGCATAAGTCCGCGATTATCAGAATTTCCACTTACTGCACGAATCAAACCTGAATCAATGCCATACATTTTGCGGGGTCGGCGGACGCGTTCCTTGTGTTTAAAGGAAAATGCTTCAACGCCAAAAAACAAGTAGGCATCCTGAAGATACGTGATATAGTTCTTGGCGGTGTGTATGCTGCCGAGGTTGTAAGCTTGCGCAATGTTCTTATAAGACAGTTTGGATGTGCAATTCCCGGCCACAAAGCCCGCAATTTCCTTGAAAGTCCGGATGTGGCGTATGCTGTGTCGCATGGCAATATCTTTTGTGATGGCCCTGTTATACAAATCCTGCAAGTACACACGAGGATTGGCAACTTCCATTATTTCGGGAAATCCCCCTGTTTCTAGATATGCGGCAAAGGTAGAGGACAGTTCGGCTTTCTGGGCGGTCGAATAACTCAATTGAATTGGGAGGGGTATGTTTCTGGCCCGCAAATACTCGCGAAAGGAGTAGGGGTAAATCTCAAAAGTCCGATGTCTGCCTGTCAAATGTGTTGCCAACTCCTGGCTTAAGAGGTGGGCATTGCTGCCAGTTACAACAACGCTATAGCCTTTCCGCTGGAGGCGATTGGCAAACAACTCCCAGCCTTCCACATTTTGGATTTCGTCTAAAAGAACATATTTGACATTTCCGTATAGCGCGAGAATGGCTTCCAGCACCTGGTTTAATTCATTTGCTTTGATATTGAAGAGTCGTTCGTCGTCGAAGTTGACCGAGGCATACGCTCTACCCTGTAGTGCCCGATGCGCTAAAACAGACTTCCCGCTGCGGCGCACGCCCATAATCACTTTGATCAACTTGTCATCCAGACAATTACGCAGGGCTTCTTCGGCGTCTCGCACAACCGTAGCGTAGCGAAGCAGTTGCTCGGATTCCTCGCGCTGATCGAGTAGCACCTCTTGTAATGTGTTTTTGGATATCATTATGCTTTAATATTGAATATTAGTGCACTGTGATGCAATAATATTTGTTCGTTAGGATTTAAGATTACTGTTGGAGGCGATAGGCGGCCACATGGGCAACATTACCAATCCAAGGGCGGCGAGCGTTTTAATTTTGGTTAGTGCGTGCATAAAAGAATCATGTGATGTGAAGATGCGGAGCCGTCAGGCGTCTATTGTTGGAGAGTGGGCGAAAGATAGGGCTGCTTGCAGGTTTGTTGAGTTGTCATGCGGGAGTGTTATGCGGAAAGTGTGTTCGTTGTTTTGAGTTGAAAACGGGGTGTACCAGAGGTGGTTGTCGTCGCCGGGGCCATTGGGAAAAAAGATTTGGCCGTACTGGAAGTATTTCATCGGCAGCATGTCTTTTCTATATTTTTTGCTTATAGCCCACGATTCACCATTGGGTGATGTCCATAACTCAACAAATCGGGATCGGTTGGTTGTGCTTGGCTCCACGGCTGTTGCAAAGAACAAATGCTCACCGATAATGGTACCGCTGAACACCGAACCACCGACAGCGCACAGACGCTCAAGCTGCAAATCCGCTCGTTTCATCCGCCATATATAGTTTTGTTTTTCAGGCGCGTCGGATCCGAAATAGATATGGGTTTTTGTAAACAGGAGTTTGATCGTGCGTTGCATTTGCGAACCGCCAGCGACCTTACGAAGGGACTTAAATTGGTCGTCAGTACACCAAATTGCTGATTCCGAATCTTCATCTCCCGTTGTCACCCACATAGACGATGTATAGGGGTCATGGTAAACACCATGCACATGGCGGATATGATTAAATTGCCAGATGGGCTGCCAGTCTTGTCCAT
>SKVN01000064.1 GCA_007129405.1 Kiritimatiellia bacterium | reverse complement strand
TATGGCTTTTGACCGGGCTTGGCATTGGCGCGTTTTTGTGGTCGCGCATCGATTTTATGCAATTGGGGAGTACACGCGACGCCATAAATGTTGTTCTTTGGGTCATCTGTGTACATGTTTTGCCACGTTGTTTGTTTTATCCGATGTTAAAACGATCGAATAAAGGATACGTAGCGTAGCGGAATATGCTAGCCGCGGCCTCGGCGAGTCCCACAGCTGATGCAGGGGAGAAACATTGTAGCCTCGCTCGCCAGAGCGTGGATGGATTGGTCGAGCGCGTTGGGAGGTGCGCCCCGTCGCTTCGCTCCCCCCAAAGCGGTGAGTTCGCTTCGCTCGTCACCGCACTCCATACTGGTTTTATAGCTGATGTGGAGTGCGGCGATAAAAATCGGCGCTTTGGGTTGGCACGCAGTGCCGGGGTCGGAGATGGGGTGAGCGCGTGTGATTGATCGCTGCGTTTTGATCTGGCGAACGCAGCTACAGGGACGGGTAACAATGAAGTTACAGCTAGTAAGGGCACATGGGCGGACAAGATGATGCAGGCGTGAAACTACTTACACTTAATCGGACACGCTTACTCGTTTACACTTACTCGAAAGTCATTGCTCATGATATCGAGTAAGTGTAGGGGATTAAGTGCAGGCGAGTAAGTGTGTAAACATTGAAGTTACAACCTAGAGGTGTGCGTGGAGGGAAATGCCCGCATGTGGATCTTCGCGAAGCCATTGGATTAATTTTGCGCTATCTTCTCCGCGTAAAACGTTGCGTAGCTCTGTGCGAGCTTCCTTTTCATCTATGCCATGGTCAAGTAGGGTTTGTATAACAGCATCAAAATGTGCTCGTCGTTGTGCCCCTTTTTCGGACAAATCACGTCGGTCGTGGAAGTCAGCCATCATGGTGGAATCACAAACGCAATTGCGAAAGACACTGATGGCGGCAACGGGCCGCATGCCTGCGAGCGAAAATAACCCGCTGCGATCATGAAAAGAAGCGTCTTTGACCGGAGTTGTTTCTGTTAAGAACGCATGACTGTCAGGATAAACTTTTCCACAATTGGGACACGTTTTAGGGAAATCTGCATCCACGAGCGTCGTTAAATTGCGGTAAAATTCCTGTGTCCACGACTCTCCCTTATTTGCCTGACTTTTCATATTGCGTCCAGACCTTTGCAGGATATTTATGTACAAGCACGCGCAGGGGCGAAGTCAACCGCTCCTTTCAATACAGGGATTCTACATGTTCGGGGCGGGGTTGGCAATCGTAACCTGCAAAAGAGGATCGAATTGATCTCGCAAAATGTTCTGGATGGCAGACAGGGTCATGCCAAATGAACTAGGACATGTGCTGCACGCCCCTTGATAAAAAACGGTTAAAAGATGGCTTTCCGTATCGAATGAGATTAATTTCAAAGCACCGCCGTGTGCATCAATGTAAGGCGTGACGGTTTCATCCAGAATTTCGCCGATGATGTCAAGTTGGGGGGAGGGCACGACCGCGGGACAAGCGGCCTCCGAATCTATCTCAGAGGTTACCGGAGGGGGCGTGTAGTCGGGATCATGCTCACGAAGGTATTTTTCTATGATGGCAGAGATTACGGTTTCTAGCAGATACCAGCTTCCGGTTCCATCCTGGGATATAGTGACGACATTACCGCGTAACAATATTTCGTCTACATGATCCAGTTCCAGAATGTGTGTAACGAGGGGCCCTCCTTCGAAAGGACCTGTTTTTTTGCGATAAACAATGGCATCACCACGGCGAAGCTTTTGGCTGGTGATGAACTTGCGTGATCTCGGATTCGGGGTAAGTTCGATAGAAATGTCGATCGGGGTGTCTGTCATGATTATTGGGTGTTTTTCTGATGGGTCGCTTGTAGGATGTCGTGCATGGCATGCCAGGATAAGATGGCGCATTTTACACGCGATGGGTATTTCCAAACACCGGAGAATGCGGCCAGTTTTCCCATGGATTCATCTTGGCTTTCGGGCGATCCAGGTTCTTTGACCAAGCACAGGAAGCGTACAAAGAGTGCCTCGGCTTCAGCAACAGACTTACCGATTACGGCGTCCAGCATAAGTGATGTAGATGCTTTTGAAATGGCACAGCCTGCCCCCTCAAACGATGCATTTCGAATAATATCATCATCGCCAATCTGTAAAAAAAGTTCATAGCTATCTCCACACAAAGGGTTATCTGCCTTGATGTGATGCGTGTAAGCATCCAATGTGCCAAAATGGCGTGGTGAACGGCTGTGGTGCAAAATGATGTCCTGATATAAGTCAGCAGCTTGTGTCATGAAAATACCTTTAAAATACGTTCAATACTTTCCAGTGCCCGATTGACATCATGCATGTCGTTATAAAGAGAGAAGGACCACCGAATGGTCGCGGGAACGTTAAAGTGTTGCATCAGGGGTTGGGCGCAGTGATGGCCGGCACGCACGGCTATGCCATCATCATCAAACAGCGATCCGGCATCATGCGGGTGCACATTTTCCATGACAAATGAAACAATGGAGACTTGTTTCTGTGGTGTTCCGATGCGTCGTACGGCTGGTATTTCCTGCAGTTTCATTATGGCATATTGTAGTAAAGCCTCTTCATGTCTTGTGATCGCCTCAAAAGGAATGTTCAACAAAAAATCTATGGCTGCAGCAAGCCCGATCGCACCGGCAATATTGGGGGTTCCTGCTTCAAATTTAGCAGGCAAATCATTAAATACCGTTTTTTCAAATGTCACAGACTTGATCATGTCTCCGCCGGTGCGTGCAGGTGGAAGTTCATCAAGTAGCGTTTCACGACCATAAAGTAGGCCGATGCCGGTAGGGCCGAACATTTTATGACCGGAGCAGACGAGAAAATCACAGCCTAGGGCTTGTACATCCACCGGCATGGTCGCCACAGCCTGGGCCGCATCAATAAGAGTCAAAGCCCCTGCCTCGTGGGCAATCCGGACCATTTGCTGTACGGGTAGCACGGTGCCAATGGCATTGGAAAGCGCTGAAAACGCTACGAGTTTCACGTCGGGTGTCATGGCTGCCCGAAAGGCATCCAGATCAATGTCTCCAGTTGCTGTTATGGGGGCGATACGTAGGTTAACACCATGGTAATCGCGTAACATTTGCCATGGGACGATATTGGCATGATGCTCAAGCTGTGTGATTAATATCGCGTTTCCAGGCTTGAGAATTCCGCGGCTGAGACTAGTTGCCAGGAGATTAATGCCATCAGTCGTGCCGGCGGTAAATATGATTTCTGTGGTGCTGCGGGCATTCAAGAATTTGCGAGCCATCTCGCGACTTCTCTCATATGCTGCGGTTGCTTCTTCACTTGGTGTGTGCACAGAGCGGTGCACGTTCGCCGAACAGTGGGTGTAGTATTGATGTACAGCCGTAATTACCGACTTGGGCTTCAGCGTAGTCGAGGCCGAGTCTAGCCACACGAGATCATGCCCCTTAATCTTCTGTTGCAGGGCGGGAAAGTCGGTTTTTAAGGGTAATGCTATATTCATGCGTGATCAAAGAAAGTTGCCACGGCTTGTTGGAGCCGTTTTTGTTGATACATCGATGGTTGTTGGTGAATCAGATCTACGACAAAGGCTCTTGATAAGATTGCTTTAGCCTCGCTTGTTGGTATACCCCGCGATTGTAAATAAAACAACTCCATTGGATCTAATTGTCCGACGGTTGCACCATGGGAGCACTTTACATCATCATTATGAATCTGCAACTCTGGTTTAGTGTCGATGACAGCATGCGGACTGCGCAAGAGCGTACGATTAAGCTGATAACCATCGGTTCCCATGGCACCGGGATGCACTTCCACGAGTCCATTGAACACGGCATGCGCATGATCATCTAATACACCTTTGTAGACTTGTCTACTGCTGCAATGTGGTTTTCGGTGCTCAATGATGGTGTGAAAATCTGCAGTTTGGTGCTCTCGCAGGAGATAGATTCCGTTTAAGTGCGTCTCGCTGCCGCTTTCTTGCAAGGATACCGTTAGGTCGTGCCTTGAAAGGCTGGCACCCATTGCAACATCGATTGCATAGAGAGAAGCGTCGCGTGCAACATTTGCCCGAGTTGTGGTAAACTGATGCGATTTTGAATTGAGCCGCTGTTCGTGATTATATACAACCTTGGCGCCTGGCATGAGGTCCATGTCGAGGCACGCTGTACCGAATGAGGGCTCGTGGTCATTGTTCCAATGTGAGACCGTGAGGTCCAGCTCGCTATGGGTGTCTGCTTTGATATATACACGCGGAGCACTTAAAATTGCAGCTCTACCTATGCCGCTGTATACCAGGTTCACGTGTAAAGTGGCTTTCGTTTCCGGTGCAATATGACTACAGAGTCCATCATGCCATAAGGCACGGTTCATTACTGAGAATATGGACTCCAAGCGGTAATTGGTGCGCTGTAAAACGGGTTTGATGCAGTCTATATGCGCGGGGTTGGAAAGGGAGCGTACTTTGATTCCCTTGGGAATATCCGTTTCCGGCAAAGTTAGATAGGAACCATTCAGAATGGTTAGATGACATATGCTGCCATTATCTTGGTTTTTGGGGGCATCAAATGGTGGTACGTTTGATGGTAACACCCAAGGTGTCTGGTTTATGCATGAAACGTCTGTGTACTTCCATTGCTCTCGGCCTTGCCCGGGGAGGCCGTGTAAAAGCACCATATTACGGCATACTTCCCGTTCTTCCGCGAGCCAATCCGGCTGTCCACTAATCCCTAGATCGGGTTTTTTCAGGAACAGTCCCTGTAGGTCATCGCTTAATGGAAGGTCTTTTCTTTTCATGGTTGCCGCACCCATTCGTAGCCACGGTTTTCGACTTCTTCTGCCAGCGTATGGTCACCCGTACGCAATATACGACCATCAGCAAGTACGTGTACAACATCGGGGGTAATGTATCGCAACATGCGCTGATAGTGCGTGATGAGAAGCATGGCATTACGAGGTGTTTGCAACTTTTGAACACCTTCAGCAACTATGCGCAGCGAATCTACATCCAGACCTGAGTCGGTCTCGTCCAGCAAAGCGAGCCGAGGGTTCAGTATGGCCATCTGGAGAATTTCATTACGCTTCTTTTCTCCCCCTGAGAAGTCGAGATTCACTTCACGGTCTAAGTATGACGCATCCATTTCGATGAGTTTCTGTTTTTCCGCGACCAATTCGCGAAACTCAAAGGCATCCAGCTCGGGAATGCCTTGGGCTCGGCACTGTGCGTTAAAAGCCGTTTGGAGAAAATGTAGATTACTGACACCAGGAATTTCTACCGGATACTGAAACGCCATGAAAACACCGGCTGTTGCCCGTTCGTGCGGTTCCATCTCGGTAAGATCCAACCACTCTCCGTCGTGATGGTATAAAACTTTTCCCCTTGTCACTTCGTAGTCAGGATGGCCCGCCAGCACACGTGCTAACGTGCTTTTACCTGAACCGTTCGGGCCCATTACGGCGTGAATTTGTCCCTCTTCGACTGCGAGATCAATTCCTTTCAAAATGTCCGGCCCATCAACCACTCTTGCACACAAACCTTCGATTTTTAATATGCTCATCTTGTTATCCTACACTATGTTCCAGTTTCATTTCTAAAAGCTTTACGGCCTCTACCGAAAACTCTAATGGCAAGGTTTTGAAAACCTCTTTGCAAAAGCCATTTACCAAGAGGGATACCGCGCCTTCCGCATCCAAGCCACGACTTTGCAAATAAAAGAGCTGGTCATCACTGATTCGTGAGGTTGTGGCTTCGTGCTCAATGATCGCGGTTGGGTTATGCACTTCTAAATAGGGGAATGTGTTGGCGGAGCTTGTGTCGCCGACCAGCATAGAGTCGCACTGCGAGAAATTGCGGGCGTTTTCTGCACCTGGGGATATTCGCACGAGCCCGCGGTAACTGTTGCGCGACTCTTCGCACGAGATGCCTTTTGAAACGATAGTGCTGCGCGTGTTTTTGCCAATGTGAACCATTTTCGTTCCGGTGTCGGCCTGCATGCGGTTGTTGGTTAGGGCGACCGAATAAAACTCTCCGACGGAATCATTTCCTTTGAGGATGACGCTGGGATATTTCCAGGTAATGGCGGATCCGGCTTCTACCTGCGTCCAGGATATGTGGGAGCGCTGTCCTTCGCAACGTCCCCTCTTGATCACAAAATTGTAAATTCCGCCACGTCCTTCTTCGTCACCTCCATACCAGTTTTGCACGGTGGAATACTTGATCGAAGCATCGTCCAATGCGAGTAATTCAACAATGGCTGCGTGTAGTTGGTTGTTATCGCGCATGGGTGCGGTACATCCCTCGACGTAGGATACGCTGGCACCTTCTTCGGCAATGATCAATGTGCGTTCGAATTGCCCCGTATTGGAAGCATTGATGCGGAAATAGGTCGATAGGTCTATGGGACACTTGACCCCCTTTGGCACATATACAAAAGAACCATCTGAAAAAACCGCCGAGTTGAGCGCGGCATAGAAGTTGTCAGTCGGGGGCACGACTCTTCCGAGGTACTTTTGTATAAGCTCGGGGTGTTTTTGCGCTGCCTCGGAAAAGGAACAGAAAATAATGCCATGCTCTTCGAGCATTTCCGAGTGCGTGGTGCCCACCGAAACGCTATCGAATACGGCATCGACCGCAACACCTGCAAGTCTTTCGCGTTCGTGCAGCGGTACGCCTAAGCGATCAAAAGTACGTAAAAGTTCGGGGTCTACTTCATCTAGGCTTTTGGGACCATCTAGGACAGACTTCGGAGCCGAGAAATAGCTGATTTCGTCGAAGTCGATTGGCGGGATATCTAGGGCTGCCCAGTTTGGATGCGGCTGTGCCTTCCACCAATTGTAGGCTTTCAGACGAAAATCCAGGAGAAAGGGAGGCTCGTTTTTACGAGCCGAGATTTGCCGGATGATTGACTCATTAAGGCCTTTCGGAAACGTCTCTTGCTCGATCTCCGTCACGAAACCGTGCTTGTACTGACGATTCTTGTTTTTTAAAGCTTCCGACATAATAAACCTTTCATTCTCCGGCTCCGCAAAAAAGAATGTATATACGCACGCAACAAATAAGTCAAAAAAATCTTATTTAACAAAGTGTATTGATAGTTCGTTCGTATCGGGGTATTGCTTACACCCATGTCGACAATAACGCAGAAACAATTCAAGGCTGTAATGGGGCGTTTTGTTACGGGGGTTTCTGTCATTGCCACGGGATGGGGCGAGCGCCTCTATGCGATGACAGCCAATGCGGTAACGTCCGTTTCTCTTGATCCGTTACGATTATTGGTTTGCATCACAAATGAGAGTCATTGTCTTGCGGCAATACGTCGTGAAGGCTTGTTTTCGGTGAATATTTTACGGGCAGACCAAGCGGCTCTATCGGTTTATTTTTCCGGTTACTGGAAGGGCCCTGGAATACCGGCCTTTCGGTTCGCGTCTTGGAACGGCGGGGCTCGTTTACAGGGAGCTGTCGCCTCGATCGGGTGCGAAGTGCATGAGGTGCTGGCCAGTGGTGACCACAAAATTGTGATTGGCGATGTTAGCAATATCTATGTCGGGGCGGATGGGTGTCCCTTGGTGTATGCACAGTCCCGTTACCACCACTTGGGCCCTGAGATTGAGGGGAGCAAGAAGGATTGACGGGCGAGAGATGATCGCTCACGCTGACAAGAAACGCTAAAAAGGAGATCCGCAATGAAGACGAATGGTTTTTCTGTTCCATGCCGCATTTTGTTCTGTACGCTTTTGATTATTGCCATGTGCTTGCCATTGGGTTGCGTTACGGCAGAATCCAATGTTTTAGAGGTACCGTTTCCGGTGGAGCATGAGATGTTCGGGCGTCGCGGACCAGGTGAGGGAGAACATGGCACATTCGGGTATGTCGGCGTTACCGGTTTGAATTTGCGCTTCTACCCCGGCCGCACACTTACGGTTGAGCGTGTTCTGCCAGACACACCTGCCTACGGTCTTTTTTCACCGGGAGATGTTATTACCGCCATCAACGGGAGATCGTTTGAAGGAAATAGCGCATTTATCATTATGGGGGCTTCCTTGACCGAGGCTGAGGCAAGCGATGGCCGGCTTGTGTTTGAGGTTCGCGCAGCTGGTGATGACCAAACGCGCGAAGTAACCGTCGAAATACCGGTGCTGGGCACCTATAGTGATACGTGGCCATTGGATTGCGACAAATCCGATCAGATTGTGGCCCGTGCGGCCAAATATTATGCAAGCCGTCAGCTCTATGCGTACAATGGGGCCGACGATGAGCTCCGGC
>SKVN01000042.1 GCA_007129405.1 Kiritimatiellia bacterium | reverse complement strand
GCATTACGACAGCGCAAAACGAGCGGTTGTGTTCGGCTGGAAATATCAAGTGGCGTTTCGCCGCGAGCTACCCGGTATTTGCAGAAGAATCTTAATGTTACGAACGCAGAAACGCATGTTTCCTCGATCCCATTGCAAATAACTGATTTTCAGGATTTTTATGATAGTGATGTACACAAGCATTTGCGGTATGAACCTTGGAAACCGATACAGCCTGTAGATGTCGACGCTACGCGGCCCCTCTTTGATCAAATTGCCGCTCAGGACATTCTGCTAAGTCATCCGTACGAGTCATTCGAACCGGTCATTCGGCTTTTAGATGAAGCAGCAACGGATCCTGATGTATTGGCTATTAAAATCATTTTGTACCGAACCGGAAAGGACAGCCCCATTATTGCAGCGTTGCGCAAAGCTGCTGAAAACGGGAAAGCCGTTACCGCATTAGTGGAACTGAAGGCCAGGTTTGACGAAGAAAATAATATTACCTGGGCGCAGCGCCTTGAAAGAAGCGGCGTACAGGTGATCTACGGCATAAAAGGACTCAAAACGCATGCCAAAATTTGCATGATTGTGCGACGGGAATCCGAAGGGATCGTACGATATCTACATATTGGAACGGGAAACTACAACGCTAAGACAGCAAAACTGTACACGGATGTTGGATTGTTAACGCGTAATGATGAACTAGGTATAGATGCTTCCGCATTTTTCAATACGGTCTGCGGTTACAGCGAACCCCAACCTTATCTAAAGTTCGTGCAAGCCCCAGTCGATTTACGCCAGCGGCTTATCGAGTTAATCGATGCCGAGACCGCGCAACGGGAGCAGGGACGCAAAGCACAAATCATTGCCAAAATGAATGCGCTTGTAGACCCCGAAGTGATTGAAGCATTGTACCGAGCCTCGCAGGCTGGCGTCGATATTCAGTTACTTGTCAGAGGTATTTGTTGCCTGCGCCCCGGCATCCCCGGTGTGAGCGAATCGATTCGCGTGATCAGTATTATCGACCGCTTTCTTGAACATAGCCGGATTTTCTACTTTCACCATGGCGGCGGGAAGCAGATGTATATCGCTAGTGCAGATTGGATGCCGCGTAATCTGAGTCGCCGAATCGAGCTTATGGTTCCCGTGGAAAACCGTGGAATACGAAAACGTCTTATGTCCATATTGAAGGCTGCTTCATCTGACACAGCCAAGGCACGTGTAATGCAACCCGATGGGACGTATCAGCGGATCGCTGAGTTCCCTACAACCGGGATACGCTCGCAGGGAGTGCTATACAAGGCGGCAACCTTGGCATCCCGGCAAACAAAAGTTGCGCGCCGCCGCACATTCGAGCCACATCTTCCGCCTCAAAATACGAATTGACAATCCGTGCAACGAGCGATAGGTTTCCAGTATGAGCAATTACATATCAGCACTTATGAAGACAGCGTTAGAGAGCCTACGACTTCGTGGCCCGGCTGGCGTTTGTCTGGGATAAGGCTTGTGCTGCTCTCAGATACGACAAATGCCTGCCGGGAATTAATCGGCAGGCTTTTTTTTGCCTGCCATTCGCAGCACGTTTACGCTACAAATATACTCGTCATACATTGAAAAAGAGGAAAGCAATCATGCAAGTTGACCCAAACAAAGTATTTATTTTCGACACAACCCTGCGAGATGGAGAGCAATCCCCCGGAGCGAGTTTGAATCATCGTGAAAAATTGGATGTAGCCAGGCAATTGGCACTCTTGAATGTCGATATAATCGAAGCAGGTTTTCCGATCGCATCTCCCGATGACTTTGCTGCAGTCAAAGCGATCGCTGAACAAATCAAGGGTCCAACCATTGCTGGGCTAGCGCGATGCATTGAGAAAGATATTACGCGCTGTGCGGATGCAGTCATGCCTGCTGAGAAACCGCGCATTCATGTCTTTCTGGCTACATCGAAAATTCATCGAGAGTTCAAACTCAAGAAAGCGCAGGATGAGATTCTGCGGCAGGCAGCGGGTTCGATCAAACTGGCGAAATCGTTTGTTGATGACATTGAGTTCAGCCCCGAAGATGCGTCTCGCACGGAATCGGACTTTTTGGCGCAGGTTGTGGAGGCCGCAATTGATGCGGGGGCCACAACCGTCAACATACCTGATACGGTCGGGTATTCGATCCCCAGTGAATTTGGCGATGTGATCAAGCGTTTGTATGACACCGTCCCTAATATTGGCTTGGCCCGGATTCATGTGCATTGTCATAATGATCTTGGGTTGGCAGTGGCCAATTCTCTGGCGGCAGTGCAGGCAGGCGCACGCGGTATTGAATGTACGATCAACGGTCTGGGTGAACGGGCCGGTAATGCTGCACTGGAAGAAATTGTTATGGCACTCAAAATTCGTAAAGAGGAGTTCAAGGGGCTCTATACGGATATCAAAACAGAGCGTCTGTATAAAACCAGTCGTCTGGTGAGCCAGTTGACCGGCATGAACATCCAGCGCAACAAGGCGATCGTGGGGGCTAATGCGTTTGCGCATGAATCTGGTATTCACCAAGACGGGATGCTCAAGGAACGTTCCACGTATGAGATCATGCGGCCCCAGGAAGTCGGCATTGAGGATACGGATCTCGTACTGGGTAAGCACTCCGGCAGACATGCCTTCAAGCACCGTTTACAGCAGATGGGTTTGGTCTTGAACGAAGAGGAAATGGAAAAAGCCTATGAGCGGTTCATTGCCCTAGCCGATAAGAAGAAACAAATCTACGATGACGATCTGCTCATGATTGCGCACCAGGAAATGACGGATGCGGAAGGCGTATATGTGCTGGATCACTTGCAAGTTTCGACAGGCACGGATGTGGTGCCCACGGCAACCGTTCGCATTCGTCGTGGGGATGAAGTCTTCCAGGATGCCGCTTGTGGGGATGGCCCTGTGGATGCCGCGCTCAAAACAATCGATCGCATCACGGGCATTCATGGCAAATTAGTTGATTTTGCCTTACAAGCAATCACGACGGGAAAGGATGCCATGGGGGAGGTCAGTGTTCGCGTGCAATTCGAGTCTGGACCCGTTTTGAGCGCCAAATCGGCCTGTACGGATATTGTTGAAGCAGGTGCGCGTGCGTACCTGTCTTGTGTCAACCGCATGGCCTCCTTGCAGCAGATTGCGCATTCGGGGGATCTAGAAGAACGCCCAACGGAACCAACGCCTTAAGCAGGAGCGATGTTATGCAAATCAGTGCACAAACAAATGTGTTTGCTGTATTGGGTCATCCCATCGGGCACACCCTATCCCCGATCATGCACAATGCATCCTTTCAGGCTTTAGGATTGGATGCGCTATATTTGGCGTTCGACATGCCGCCCGACCACCTCATGGACGCGCTGCGCGCCATGGGAAAGTTAGGCTTCAAGGGTGTGAACGTAACCGTTCCCCTAAAGGAGGTCGCATTTCGGGGCGTAGATGAAATTGCTGAATCGGCTCGTCTCACGGGATCCGTAAACACGGTACAGTTCCTCCCGGATGGGAGGATCTGTGGCCATAGTACAGATGGAGATGGCTTTCTGCTGGCGTTACAGGAGTCTTTGGGTGCGCATCCGCAAGACATGCGTATTTTCATGCTAGGGTGTGGTGGTGCGGGACGCGCCGTTGCAATCACGTGTGCGGTTGCCGGAGCACGCGAAATTGTGTTGGCCGATCTTGCGACAGAGCGCATGCAGGCACTGCAACAGGAATTGGCTGCTGTATCCCCCGGTACAACCGTCCTACAGGCTGGATGCGATCCCTCGGAATGGGCACATGCTACAAGACACACCGATTTAGTTGTGCAGGCGAGCCCGGTGGGTATGAAGGCTACGGATCCAAGTCCCCTACCGCCCGAGGCGTTTCGTCCCCATCAGTTCGTGTTTGACATGATCTATATGTACCCGGAAACTGCCATCATGCACGCGGCGGCTCCTGCAGGCGCGCATACAGCAAACGGATTAGGCATGCTGCTGCATCAAGGTGCAAAATCATTCGAAATTTGGACTGGTAAGCAAGCTGACATCGAGGCCATGCGCCAAGCTCTCGAGTCTGCCGTTTATCCGAAAGGAACGCTGTAGAACATGACTACGATTCTGCCAGATCACCTGTGGTATCCTTTCATGGGGGCCTTGTCTTTCTGCTGGGGAGCCTGCATTGGCAGCTTTCTGAATGTGTGTATCTACAGAATCCCCAAAGATGAATCGGTGGTACATCCAGGATCGCATTGTCCCGCATGCAATGTGCCGATTACGTGGTATCAAAACATACCACTATTTTCCTGGCTCGCGCTGCGTGGCCGCTGCGCCCATTGCAAGGTTCGCATATCTCCTCGATATATTGGCGTCGAGTTCTTGACGGCTTGTTTGTTTTTATTGGCGTGGCTGAAATTTGACGTGTATGTAGGACCGCGGCCGCTGGGCTTGGATCCCGTTACCAGCCTCCCTTTAATTCTGGTTTACTGGCTCATCATTATGGGCCTTGTGTTAGGTACCTTTGTTGACTTTGATCATATGATTATTCCGGATCGCGTTACGCTTGGCGGCATGATCCTTGGTGTTATGGCTAGCGTGCTCGTTCCCGCCCTCCATGGTCAAACAAGCTGGCTATCGGGATTCATCCAATCGTTGATAGGTTTGGCTGTTGGTTTCGGTAGCTTATGGGCGGTTGCTGTTCTGGGGGAATTTGCCTTCAAGAAGGAGGCTATGGGATTTGGTGATGTCAAACTCATGGGAGCGATCGGGGCATTTTTTGGCTGGCAAGCAATCCTTTTTACCATCATCGTAGCTTCCTTTGCGGGAACTTTTGTGGGGGTATCCCTGATTCTGGCACGCAAAAAAGAAATGCAAAGCCGCATCCCCTTCGGACCGTATCTTTCACTTGGGACTCTGGTGTGGCTTTATTGGGGACCAAGACTCTGGGAGATGTATATCAACCTGTTGATTCCGACCGCAATCTAAACACGAAATTTGAAAATCCAGCGGGCAGACCACTGACACTTGCGTGGCCAAGATGATGCAGGGGGGCAACTGGGGCATCGAATATCCAATATCCAACCGAACCAGTTTGCGAGTGAAGAGCATGAGAACCCCGAAGGACAATCATGGTCCAACTTCGCTCTCCTTGAATATTGGACATTCCGTGCTGTGCCATGCCGTAGCCTATGGCGAAGGATGGTTGGATATTGGCTATTGAAATTGTCGTGTGGTAGCGTATCGAAAAAACCGCAACATCCGATGTTTGTTCATGACGCCGCTGGTTAGCATTTTTCCCAGATGGTGACCTCACTGAGAGAGTGCTGATACTTACGGGCTGTTTCACGAATGACAAATGGAACTTGAAAAGGTTCGGCAATACGCACAAACGCTGTGGAGAGTATTTCTTCCAAACCTTCCAGCGTATAATAAGGCTCCCCCGCGACACGAATGCCTCCGATCCAAGCTTCCTTGGGCGTGAACTCTTCATCCCAGGAATAGGGCGATGCAATAACGAGCAAACCACCGGGCCGGATACGCGATGCAATATCCTCGAGAAATTTGCGCGGCGCATAAAGGCGATCAATCAAGTTAGCGGCCAGAACCAGATCATAATCCCGATATAGTTCCTTCAGGTTGCAAGCGTCCGCCTGGAAGAAGTCAACCCGGTTTGCCGTGGTATCAAGATCCAGATCATCGAGTCGTTGTTCATGGAAGGATTCGAGTTCTCCCTCGTCACGAATGGTATACCGGATCCTGCCTCTGCGTTTCATTTCGACACCGATGCGAATGAAACGGGCAGAGAAGTCCAGTCCCGTAACATGCGCAAACGATTGTGCCAGTTCAAAGCTTGCACGTCCCGTTGCACAACCAATATCAAGTGCGCGCTCACATGGACGTCCGTGCATGTATTCGCGACAGATACGTGTCAATGCAGCAGGAAAGTTCGGGATTGCGAAGTGCTCCGGGCCGTAATGCATATCACAATACATCGCGATCAGCGGATCCGTTTCATACACATCCGGTTCGATTTCGACTGGCATATCCGAAACGATATAACGTAATCCAGCATGCTGGTAAAAATGCCGTCGGAATGCGTATCGGGAGTCCAATGTCGCCTCATTCCCCGTAGAAATCCACGAGCCCCCCTTGATCAAATTGTGCTGACTATCAAAGGTTGGCGTCGAGAAATCATCGTAATATGGATGTACCCGAAACCCTTCAAAACCCGTGATAGGCGTTTCTGTCCATTGCCAGACATTTCCGATGAGATCATAGAAGGGACCAAATGCAAATTGGTCAACCGGGCAGCTCGAGGCGAAATGCTCCAGGTTAATGTTACCCGGAGCCTGCTGCCAATCCGTCTGATCTTCGGCAATGTACTGATTCCGCATATGCACCCATTCCGCTTCCGTCGGCAAGCGCACCGGCGCACCCGTCTGCTGCGTTTTCCAATTGCAGAATGCTTTGGCTTCAAGATAGTTGACCTCTACCGGCCAACTCCAAGGCATGGGTATTTCACGATCCACGAGCCGTAGACGATAACCGGATTCATCCCGTCGCCAAAATCGCGGCATCGTGGCATTCAGATAGGCACGCCATTTCCAGCCTTCCTCTGTCCACCATTCCTGCTGCACATAACCAGTCGGATCTTCAACAAATGCTCTGAACTCTCCATTGCTGACCAGATACTTACTAGCTGTGAATGGAGCTACTTCTGTCTCCTGTCTGCCGAACTCGTTATCCCAGCCATACAATCTGTCCTTCCGGCTTTTTCCCTGCAGAACGATTCCACCGGAAATGGGAATTTGTATATTATCCGGCGCGGGCCCCGAGATCGCGCATGGTACCCAAAGCGGGTGTGACTGCAAAAGTTCCAGTGGCAATTGCCGAATCAAGACCGATGAGGTTTCCAGATGAATACGGGCATGCTCGATCCCCATCATGATCACCCACCAGGGGCTATCCCAGGTTATGGGCAGTGACAATGGTAGCGTACGAATGATCCTATCTACGGCTGCCCGTACCTGATCACGATAGGCTTGTACTTCGGCAACGGTTGGCCAGTCATAATGGGTCTCATCCAAATCGTCCCAGCTCATCTCATCCACACCTACAGCAAACATGGATTCAAATTTCGCATTGAGACGCTGATCCAGTATTTTAGCAAGGTACAGCTTGTTGATATAGAAAGTAGCCGTATGACCAAAATAGAAGATCAGCGGATGCCGCAAGGGGTCAGCGCGTTTGTAAAACGCATCATCAACGGCTAATAATTCAAGCAGGGCTTCATCTAAATCAAATGTTGCGTGAAAGTATCGCAGAATTTCAGCGCGTTTTTGTTCTGGATCGCCTGCGGACAAATCAATCGTTTTGGTGTGTTTCAATTTTTGATCGGTATATTTGATTTCGCGTGACATTTTGTGATCTCCTTCAAAATATGCAAGATTGCTGCTGTGCGGCAATCGATTGTGCCAGATTCGGCAAGTTCGGATCGCGCGCGCCCATGACAAGCACGGCATCCCCGGGCTGCATGTGCGCTGGAACACAATATGCACGGACTTCATCGTATGTTGCCAAGCAATACACCGTTACCCCGTGTGGTTGCAGACGTTTTGCCAAATCGCCTGATTGTATATCGCGAACAGCGCTGCCACCCCTATCATACACAGGCAGCAAAAGCAAACGGTGCCGACTGTGCGGAGCGGCGTTCTTTCCAAGGCGGGCAAACACTTTTATAAAATCTTCCAGCATATTGCGTAGCGGTCCGTAACCATGCGGTCGCCAGATCACGGTTGCGTTATTTGCTAGCGGCAAAACCGTATCGAAGGCAGCAGCGATCTTTGCAGGATTATGTGCATAATCATCGAAAACGTATATTTGGCCAGATGGTTGATATCGTTCGAGACGACGGCGAATACCAGGAAAAGAAGCCAAAGCTGCTGCTGAAGCTTCCAGTGATATCCCCATGCAAGCGCACAGTGCAGTAGCCGCTATCGCATTCTCGGCATTGTGCAAACCGAGTGTTAGTAGTCGATATGATATGTCGCGATACACAAAAGACGATCCTGATATATCAGACTGAAACGCTTCAGGTATCCATGGCCCTACCAGACAATCCCCGGTGACGCGCGCGCGAAATGCGGAAAAAAGGGCATCGGTGTCCGACAGCGAAAAGTGATCAGCCGACTGATTGGTTATCACCGCATGACGTGGCGCAAAGCGCAACAGGGAGCGATCACTTTCATCTAACTCCAATACCCACAAATTCTCACTCCCGACGCGAACATGTCCAGTATGCTGTGCGGATTCCCACCGTGGCATACTTGCACCATTTACGACAAAAGGATTCCGTTGTTCTTGTTC
>SKVN01000195.1 GCA_007129405.1 Kiritimatiellia bacterium | reverse complement strand
GCGGCGTATCACGACGTACCCTTCGTCATGCTCGGGAATATTTCGCCGGAGCTACAGTTGGAGGTGCTGTCGCAGACGCGAAGTCCGCGTTTTGTGGTGGCTGACACCATGGATTTATGGATCAACATTTCGGATGCGGCGTTAGCGGAGGTGATTGGCAAGGTGGATATGCTGATGCTGAATGATGCCGAGGCGCGCTTGTTGACGGATGAGCACCATGTTCTGCAATGCGCGCGCTGGATTCTCGATCGGGGACCACGCTACGTGGTTATCAAGAAAGGCGAGCATGGCGCCATGCTTGTCACGAAAGAGGAGATCGCAATTATTCCGGCATATCCGGTCGAAACGGTTGTAGACCCGACTGGGGCGGGCGATTGTTTTGCGGGTGGATTTCTGGGGTACTTGGCTAGCAGGGGCAGTGTGGATAACCATACCGTGCGGGAAGCACTGCTTTATGGCAGCGTGATTGCATCTTTCGGGGTCGAAGCCTTCAGCTTGGAAGGCTTGGCCAGCCTTACGCCAGTTGCCATCGAGGAGCGCGCCGCAAGCCTGCGCGCAATGATCCGGTTCGCCTAAAGCAGTTTAAAAAAGGTCGCAGAACCATGTTGTTCTGCGACCTTTTTACATGTAGTACGCCGAGCGAACTTATGGACGCTTTACATCACGGCTCACTCGATCGCCATCCCTGTTTAAGGCAGGGTTGAACAAATCATCTTCTCTGCTGAGGAGATCGCCAGGCAGTACCTCTGCAGAACCACCTTTTCGTACGACGACGGCAAACTTGTCTTGGAATGGCGCTCTATCAGGATTCAGGGTACCATCATCGTCGGTGTCTTCTGCATCCAAATTCCTGGTAAAGAGGAACGGGAGCGTAGCAGGATCTGCAGGACGAATCTCGACCACACACCATGCATTGTTTCCATCAGGTCCCTCACCGCCTGTAAAATTATCAGGGTCTGTCGAGTTATGGGCTTCTACACCCGGTGCGGCAAAGAAGGAAAAATCAACGCCTTCCACAACGCCGTCTTCGAGCAGTAACTTGAAATAATCAGTGCTATCATCAAATTCTCCGACGCGATCAAAGTATCCGGTTCTGTCAATGGCTTCCAGTGCGACCGAAGCATCAAAAATGGCGAGGTAAATTTGTCGACCGGCATTGCTGGTACGTACGCCACGGGCGCGATCCAGTGCGCCTTGAATGGCGGGGAAGAGGAGTGCTGCCAGAATGCCGATGATGGCGATAACGACGAGCAGTTCGATCAGGGTGAAACCTTTGGTCTGTTGTGAACGCGTACGTTTTAACATGTGTACTCCTCTTGATATGTTGCGTGATGTTCTGTTCCGTTATAAAGATGATGTCGTATTATAATGACACCGAATACTTGTAGATAATACGCTTCTATGTGATAAAGGGTCAAGTCGAGATTCTTGGTTTTGAAGATTTTATACAGAGGCCCTTTGCTATTTGTTTTCGACCCGCTTTGGCACCTGGTGCCAGTGCGCCCGGATAATGCAGGAGTGAAACTTTAGGGCGGCAGTTTGGAAGTTCGGTGAAGGAGAACGGCGACGCGATCGGATTACGAGTCGGCAAAATAAATCGTTTACCGTTCTCGTCGCCGTTCTCGTGAGCCGAAAAGGGAAGCCAATGTGGTGTTAACGGAGAAGTTACTGGCTAGCAGGGGCACTTGGGGTGCCCCCAGATGATGCAGGATGAAGCTTTTGAGGGATACATTTGCTGGAGGGACGCACTCCTGTGCGTCCGTCTCCCAACGCACGCGACGAATCCCGGCGGCAGAGGACTGCCGCCCTCCAAAAAACAACTGAAGTTACTGGCTAGGGGGATTTCAAGGCGAGGAGGTCGGCTCCGGATGGGGTTTGGAATATGCGTAGGCCGAATTCGGGGATGACGGCGAAAATGTGATCGAAAATATCGGACTGCACGCCCTCGTGTGCGACCCAGCCGGTGTCGCGGGTGAAGGCATATACCTCAAGTGGCAATCCCTGCGGGGTTGGCTGCATTTGGCGGACGATCATGATCATATCCTGCCGCAGACCGGCGTGGGTTTTTAAATATTGCACCAGGTAGGCGCGCAGGACGCCGATATTTGTCAGGTGGCGGCCATTGGCCGGACATGCCGAATCGATCCCTTTTGCGCGGTTGTCTTCTTCGATTTCTGTTTGCTTCTGATCAATGTAGGATGTGATCAATTGCAGTCTGCGCAGACGTTGTATTTCCTCTGGCGTAAGAAAATGGATGCTGGTCATATCCAGATAGACGCTGCGTTTGATGCGCCGTCCTCCGGCATCACTCATCCCCCGCCAATTCTTGAAAGCCTCGGAAATGAGGGCATAGGTTGGAATCGTGGTTATCGTGCAATCCCAGTTGCGTACTTTGACGGTGGTTAGCGTGATTTCGATGACATCTCCATCGGCATTATATTTGGGCATTTCGAGCCAATCGCCGACGGATAGCATGCGGTTTGCGGAAAGCTGGATGCCAGCCACAAATCCGAGGATGGGGTCTTTGAAAATGAGCATTAACACGGCCGTCATGGCGCCGAGACCGCTGACCAGCAGAGCGGGGGACCGATTCATCAATGCGGAAATGGCCATCACAAGTGCAATGAGAAACGTAATGAGCTTCGTGATTTGGATGAACACGCGAATGGGAATCTGTTTGGCAAAACGAAGCCGTGCATATATTTTTTCGCATCCATCCAGCAGGGTAAAGACAAGCCCGGTCGCCGCAATGATGATCCATAGCTGCGTTGTCGTTGTCATGAACCCTTGCCACAATGACACCTCTTCGGGAAACCACAGGCGGGCGAGTGTCTGGGCTATAATACCGGAAGCCCATATGCTTGCCATCCGTAGCGTGGGGGTGTCCAGTAAGTCGGCGTCCCACTTAAAGCGGGTTTTGCGCGCGAGGTTGGTAATGCGCGGAGCCACAAAGTGGACGGCAATACCGAGAAAAGCCAGTGCCAGCAGGAGAATGGTGACGGTTGTAAGGGCCGCGGCTAGAAGGGTGGGATTTTCCAGACGTCCGGCTTGTAGTAGGTTGTGGTAGATCTGGTACATATTTTTCCTTTCGCGGTTGTGATTTTACTCACGATGTTGCTATTTTGCTTTTGGCTTTAGACGATGTCAGTGCTTTTGGAGTGCGGTAACGAGCGAAGCGAACTTACCGCTTTGGGGGGCACGGAGTGCCGGGGGGCGGCTATGCGGTGACGGCATTGGGTTTATCCAAAGTGTTACATGTGTGAGATGCGCTGGGTGGACCGCGCTTCCTCCTTCGCTGAAGCTACGGCGGACATGCCGCTTGGATGAAAGCGGTGAGTTCGCTTCGCTCGTCACCGCACTCCATATGGAATACTGCTGCAATAAATCCAAGTTGCTGCCCGGCATTAGGTGGTTTCTTGGAGTTGTGGCGTTAGATAACATGGGCGCCATCTGCGGGATGTATGACCTGCAATAGGCAGGCATGCCCAAGGTTGTTTTGAAAGGCAGCATCCAGAGATGCGCAGATTCTTTCGGCAGATTCTGTCTGGATCAACAAAATGGCGCTTCCGCCGAATCCGCCTCCTGACAAACGAGCCCCCAGCACGCCTTCGGTTTGTCGTGCAATTTGCACGATTTGGTCCAGTTCCGTACACGAATTTTCGAAGTTAACCATGGAGCTGTGGTGCGACTCGAACATGAGAAATCCGAAATGCGGAATGTCGCCTTGTTGTAAAGCATTGGCAGCATCCTGTACGCGCGCATTTTCGCCAATCACATGCGCTGCTCTTTTTGCTATACGCTCGGGCAGTTGTGCGTGATGATCGATCCATTCTTGCATGGACACATCGCGTAACGCTTTGACGGGATGCGAGAGGATACTTGCAAATGCTTCCGTGGCGGCTTCGCAATCGCTTCTGCGTTCATTGTAGACGCCATCTCCAAGGGTATGGGTCGTGCCAGAATTCACAAGTAATAGAGAGGTGTTCGCGTCCAACGGGCGGGGCGTGACATCGAACGTGCGAAAATCGATTTCCAGCAGATGGCCTGCTTTGCCGCACAAACTGGAGAGCTGATCGAGGAGCCCGCAACGTACGCCGGCAAAGCGGTGCTCAGCCATTTGGCCAATTTTGGCAATGTCGAGCGGATCTGGGTTGATATCGGCAATTGTACATATGGCCCGTGCCGTAGCCATGGAAATCGCGGCGGAGCTGGAAAGTCCGCTGCCGCGGGGGACGGTGCCACAAAAGACAGCTTGCCAGGCAATGGGTTGTGGCATGTGTGCGAGTAAGCCTTCATGCACACCCATACTGTAAGCTGCCCAAGGTGCATCGGTGATGACTTCGGGGTTGTCAGCAGGGAAGGATGTTTCGGCATCTAAATCGGCCGCACGCAATCGGCATGTGTTCCCGGGGATGGGGGCGATCGCGAAATAGATCCCGCTATCAATGGCAGCCGAAAGCACGAAGCCTTCATTGTAATCGGTATGATTGCCCAGCACTTCGACGCGTCCCGGGGCAAACACGGTGACGGCTGGTTCTGCCTGAAAGGCTTTGCGATAGTGTTGTGCGAGTTTTTGCAGGGGTTGGTCGTGCATGTTTATTCTCTTTCTCTGATGATGGCAAGTAGGGCGTCGCGGTGGGCTTCCATTTCCGGTTGTGTGGGTGCTTCTGTATTCAAGCGGATGAGTGGCTCCGTATTCGAGCAACGTACATTAAACCACCAATCCGGATAGTCTACACTCAGTCCGTCGAGCTCACATTGTTTGCCATCAGCATGTTTGGCTTTGAGTTTTTGGAGCACGGCTTGCGGGTCTTTTACTTCCGAGTTGATTTCACCACTGGCACAGTAGCGTTGGATGGGGCGAATGATCTCGGATAGGGGTTTATCGGTTGCGCTGACGATATTGGCGATGCGCAAAACGGCGAGGGCCGCGCTTTCCGCAAAGACATCGCCAAAGCGGAAGTAGTAGTGTCCGGAGAGTTCACCAGCAAAGATGGCGTCGGTCTCTCGCATTTGCTGTTTGATGAAGGAGTGTCCGACGCGGCACATTACGGGGGTGCCGCCATTTTCGGTGATGATTTCTTTTACGGCACGGCTGCTGCGCAGATCATAAAGAACGGTACCTTTGGTGTGTTGGAGAAGATCCTGTGCAATTAAAGCCGTAATCAGATCCATGGGGATGATGTTCCCCTTTTCATCGGTGAAGCCCACGCGGTCGGCATCGCCATCAAAGGCCACGCCGAAGTCATATTGCCCAGCTTGCATGGTCGCTTGCAGTGCCGCATAGGTTTCGGTTTTGAGCGGGTTCGCTTCATGATTCGGGAAAGCTCCATCTAGTTCGTCAAATAGCGGATCGATGTCCAGAAGATCGCGCAAGAGAACGGATTCGATAATGCCCATCCCATTGGCCATATCGGCCGCAATGCGTAGCGGGCGTTGAATGGCTGCCTCCGGGCGAATGTGGCTAGCGTACTTTTCTTGAATCGGATAATCGCGGATTTCGCCGGGCACGGCTGCTGGCGGCTGGAAGTTGCGCTGCTCTACGGCAGCCGCGATATCCTTGATGCCGGTTGCCCCGCTGACGGGCACCGCATTACGGAGACAGAGTTTGCATCCGTTCCATTCGCCGGTGTTGTGCGAGGCCGTGATCATGATGCCGGCATCGGTCTGCAAGTGGCCGGTGCTAAAATACGTCATCGGGGTCGAGCATAGACCCAAGTCGTATACCGTGACGCCTTGTTGCGTCAAGCCTGCTGCCATAGCTTCAAAAAGGGGTTGGGAGTGAGGACGCATGTCGCGACCCATGGCGACGGTTTTTATTTGGAAACGATCTGCAAATGCGCGTCCGATGTCATGTGCGATTGCTTCGGTAAAATCTTCTCCGTATATGCCTCTGATGTCGTATGCCTTGAAAATGCCAGCCATAAAAATGCCTCTACTTACCGAATATTTACCCCAGTTCTTGTTCCCGTTGCCAGCGGCGGTAAGGGATTACCGCCCTCCATTTTGCTTCTTACAGACATTTTTGGAGGGGCGCAATCTTTTGCATCCATTTTTCAACGGTTTTTTGCAAAAGATGCAGCTTGTATAGCATTGGTCGGCGGCAAGTGGCAAGTGGCGAGTGGTTCTTAGGAATTAGGTCTCAACTGCCAATACATCGTGGACACAATTTCATAGAAGAAGAGGAAGGGATATCCGTTCCCAAGGCGGGGGGCGGCGCGCCGAAAAATCTCACACAAACGGTAAGCGGCACGTTCCTCGTCCACATACCCACATACCGACATACTTTCCTCAGGAAGCGTGAAGTTACAACCTGGTTAGGCCCGGCCGAGAAATTCTCCGGTGCGCGTATCCACGCGGATGATTTCGTCCGGTTCCAGATATTCGGGGACTTGTACGATCAGGCCTGTTTCGAGCGTAGCGGGTTTGGTGCGGGCCGTGGCGGATGCCCCACGAATGGATGGGTCGCACTGTGTGACATGCAGAACGGCAACAGGTGGTAATTCGAGCCCGATCCATTTGCCGTCACAGAGAAGTGCCTGAATGCCTTCCATGTCCTCGGTTATATACAGCAGGGCATCCGCGATATCGGTTTCCTTGAAAACAACTTCGCTATAATCCTTTTCGTCCATGAATACGACGTCTTCATTTTGCCGGTAGGAAAATTGCACTGGCCGGCGCGTGAAGTCACAGGGTTGGAAGAGGTCATCACCTTTGCAGGTCTGATCCAATTTGTTTTTGGTTTGCAGGTTGCGCAGCCGGAAGTGATACAGGCTGGATGCCCCGCGTGCGGATGGCGTTGAAATTTTGAGTTCTTCCACGGCATGCGGCATCTGGTTCATGGATACGATATCGCCTCGTTTAAGATCGCTAGCTTTGGGCATCGTTTAGGTCTCCTGCAAACATTCGGTTGGTTGAATCGAGCGCATAGTATCGATAGCGGCGGTTTTGGGCAAGAAGATCGTGGGTTGCTGTCTTGACATCAGGCCATTATGTGATATTTTCCCGTTTCTTGATTTCCCGGCCCTGTTTCCAAATGTGCACGTGTGCATGTTTGGTGCTGTAGCAGGGATTGGTACGAAAAAGCAGATATCCCGAAGGAGGATTGCATGGCAGCTAAGAAAGTTGCAAAAAGTAAGAAGGTAGCAGAAAAGAAATTGGTTTATTCGTTTGGCGCGAAGAACAATGAGGGCGATCCCTCGATGAAGAATATTCTGGGTGGCAAAGGTGCAAACCTTTGCGGCATGGCACAATTGGGCCTGCCGGTACCTCCTGGCTTCACGCTGACAACCGAGGCTTGCGACCTTTATTATAAGGTCGGCAAAGGAAAGCTATTCAGCATGGTTGAGAAGCAGGTTGCGGATGCGCTGGCCAAATTGGAAAAATCCACAGGCAAGACCTTTGGCAAGGGGCCGAATCCGTTGCTGTTGTCGGTGCGCTCAGGTGCGGCCGCTTCGATGCCCGGTATGATGGACACGGTTTTGAATCTGGGTATGAATCCGGAAACCGTACAGGCCATGATTGCGCTGACCGGTAACGAGCGCTTCGTGATGGATTCCTATCGTCGTTTCATCCAGATGTTCGGTGACGTCGTTCTGGGGGTAGAACACCACGATTTCGAGGTTGAGCTTGAGAAGGTGAAAAAAGCCAAGAAGGCAAAGTTGGACACCGATTTGACGGCTGCCGATATGAAGGTGGTTGTCGAAAACTACTTGAAGGCCGTCAAGAAATCCACTGGTAAGCCATTCCCGACGGATCCGATGGATCAGCTTTACGCAGCGGTCAATGCTGTGTTTGGTTCCTGGAACAATCCGCGTGCGATTAAGTATCGTCAATTGAACGATATTCGTGGTTTGTTGGGTACGGCTGTGAACGTGCAGGTTATGGTATTCGGTAACTCGGGCACCAACTCGGCAACGGGTGTGGCGTTTACACGCGATCCTTCGACGGGGGCCAATAAGTACTTCTACGGTGAGTACCTCATCAATGCGCAGGGCGAAGACGTGGTGGCCGGCATTCGTACACCGCAGCAGATCACATTGGCTGGCTCCCGCGAGTGGGCCAAGTCGCAGGGGGTTTCCGAGGCGGACCGCAAGCAGAACTTCCCTTCCTTGCAGGAAACGATGCCGAAGGTATTCAAGGAACTGGATGCCATTCGCGTGAAGCTCGAGAAGCATTATAAGGATATGCAGGACTTGGAATTCACGATTGACGATGGAACGCTCTACATGCTGCAGACGCGCAATGGTAAGCGTACGGCTGCAGCAGCAGTGAAAATTGCGACTGATTTGGTCAAAGAGAAGCTCATCAGCGAAAAAGAGGCCGTGATGCGCGTTGATCCGGCTGCTTTGGATCAGCT
>SKVN01000168.1 GCA_007129405.1 Kiritimatiellia bacterium | reverse complement strand
GGCGCATTGGAAAAACTCGTGGCTTGTTCTATGCGCTAATTTGGTGGACTGATGGACGTATTAGACAAAATTATGCAGGAACGGCGGTCTGCGGTACTGAATGCAAAGGCTGCCGTGTCCGAGTCTGATTTGCAGGATGTTGCCGCACGTCGTGTTCATCATAGTTTGTCGCAGCGGTTGCAAGATGGTACGACAATATCCATTATTGCGGAAGTGAAGAAGGCAAGTCCTTCTGCTGGGTTGTTGCGCTCGGATTATCATCCTGCGGTGATTGCGGCAGGTTATGCGGATGCGGGGGCGGTTGGCATATCCGTTTTAACGGAACCCATCCATTTTCAAGGTTCGGAGGAAGATTTGCGTGCTGTTCGTGCGGTTGTGAATCTTCCGGTGTTACGGAAGGATTTTATTTGCGACCCCTATCAAATTCTGGAGGCGGCGGCATGGGGAGCAGATGTTGTCCTGTTGATCGCAGCAGCACTGAATCGTCAACAGATGCTGTTGCTATATCGGGAGGCCCTCGCGCTTGGCTTGGAGGTACTGGCAGAGGTACATGATGAAGAAGAGCTCATGCGCGTTTTACCTCTTGAGCAGGCCATCATCGGGGTGAATAACCGGAATTTAAAAACACTCGAGACCAGTTTAGATGTTGCGCGCAGTCTTGCGTGCCAGATTCCTGCGGATCGGTTGTGCATTGCGGAGAGTGGTGTCAAGACGCGCGCGGAAATAGAAGACCTTGAACAGTATGGGTATCGGGGATTTTTGATTGGGGAATCCCTTTTGCGCGAAACATCCCCTGCAGACGGGTTGCGCCAGCTTTTGTTTTCTGGCTAATGCGCTAATCCTGGTAGGGCAGGAATTCGCTTTTACGTGCCGCACAGATGATGGCGTGTGTGCGTGTGCGTGCTTCTGGACGGGCACCGACGGGTGTGATGCAGGTATGCAGGCGGGCTCCTTCAAGCGAGCTGCTTATGCGGGGAGCATTTTCGCGAAGGGCCTTGACGCAAATAATACCTTTAGGATTCAGGCTTCCAACGCAGGCTCGTAATGCATTGACAGAGGCTGTCGTCAGAGCGGAGTCTGTTGAGATCAAGATGATGTCAAAATTTCGATCCGTTTGTTTGATCGTGGATGTTATCGATGTGGGGTGCACTGTGAGACGATGATCTTGCAGGGCCATGCGGTAATCATCGCCTAAGAGGTCACGGTGCCAATCGATGAGCACTTTTAAAGGTTCGGAAAGGTGTATCATGGCTTTGTCAGGTGCAAGCGTTAACATTTCATGCAGACACTGGCCAAGTCCTAGTCCGGCAACTAAGATATTAGGGGTACGATAGATGCTGATTCTTGTTCCTCCTGCTCGTGCAAGTGCCAGTTCTGGTTCGCATGCGCGTGTTGAACAGATGGGTTGTCGATCCAAATACAAGTATATGTCTTTATCATGTGAAACACATTCTAGATTGCTTCCCGATGGCGTAGTGGTTGCTGCTAGCGTAATGGAGGGCTTCATGCAGGACTTTCATTTGACGTTTCAGATGTCGGTCGCATTTTGACACGACTGCGTGCCTCGATCATGGCATGAATCCAAAGCGAAGGAGAGCTATCGGGTTTGAGTGTCACGACATACGCTGGGAGATGCTCCGCATGTTGCTCTGATAACAAGATAACGCCTACGTTTGGGTTGATTCGGGTCATGATGGGGAAAATGGCGTCGAAATGCTCTCCCAGCAAATCGGGTTGGATACAAATGACTTGATATTGATGGTTGGATGCAATGGCTTGCAAAAAGGCATCCTCACTGGGTGCTACCGTGCTTTGTATATTTTTTTGCTCAAAGTAAGATAGGATTCGAGGATTACGGTTGGACGACATGCACAGAAGGATCGACCAGCCTGCAGTATAGGCTTCGAGTCCGATTGCCAGGGGTTCTTCTGTTTCGGAGTCGGATGTGATGGTTTCAGCATCGACTTCGGGCAAGTATATGCGAAATAGTTCGGGTTTGCGACCATCTGGAATCGCTTTGAATTGCCCTCCGGTTTGTATAATCAGGGTTTGAACCAAGGAGGTGATCACGCCATTTTCAGCGTTTTGGGTATTACATGGTGGTTCTTCTTTGTTCTCTACGTTTTGCTTATGTTTGATTTCTAAAACCGCGGCGATGTGACTTTGTTGTATGATTCGCTCGTTTGGATCTGGCAGCCGTACTGTAATGAACAACGTGCCGGTTGTTGTATTCGCGTTTTCCGCAATCATATATCCCAAGCTATGAATAATATGTTCAATGAGAGCGGGGGGGACATTGACAGGTGGCGGTTTTGCTATGACTTGTTGTTCCACGTTCCACGAGGGATCAAGGTTTGTTGCCAAAACATCTGCGCCACTAGCAATATGTTTTGGAATATCGATGGTTATGTTGGCCCCGTGATCTTTGCGAACATGAGAAAGGTGCGTGAGTTGACGAGCCAGCCAAATGCCCCGATTTGTGCACTGCTGTATGCTGTCGGCAGAGTTTTTTAGCGTTGCTGGGGATACGTTGGGTTTGTTTAGTAGGGAGGCATGTCCTGAAATGCTGCACAGGATGTCATTGAAGTCATTGGCGATGCCTTGTGCCAGGTGAGCTGCCAGGTGAAGCGTTGCCGTTTGGTGTTGACGCTTACGGGTTACCGCTTCGCTGGTTATATCGCTAACCAGCAGTAAGGAAATCCCGGAAACGGAGGGTTGAACGCGGAAACGCAGGGTTCGTGTAGTAATGTTATCGTTGGAAAAGGGGTATTCACGTTCAATCATTACGTTTGTATCCAGAAATAATTGAACATCATCTTCTGATATTGTCGGGCATACTTCTTGCAGTTTGCGCCCGCGAACGATGCCGAAGACATTCTCGGCGGCAGCATTCATGCCGATAATTTTGCCTTGTCGGTTTGTTGCAAGGATGGCATCTCGGACATCATTCATGCGGTCGACAAGTTTGCTGATGCGGCGTAGGCTTTCCGATTCCGTGGCAAAGTGGATGGTCCAGAGTCCAAAAGACCCTGCGATCAGCATGAAGCCTAGCGTTAAGGTCCAGATTGCCGCCGTCAGGAGAACGCGATCGGCATCATTTGGTACGGCATTATCCAGGAAATTAATGGTTACGTTAACAGCAATTGCCCCTGTGGTCAGCAGAACAATCAGCAAAATCGAGTATCGTAGGCTTTCTTTTCCTGGTCGTATCATGGCTGCTCATCGACATCATCGGGATCACCAGACGCGTCAATATCATCCAGGTCATGCGTCTCGTCGTGGGCATCCGCAATGTCGGGGATAATCGCTACATCGGGATCATCTGTCACATCGGGATCATCTGTCACGTCGGCATCAACTGCGTCAACGGAAATGGGATCCGCGACCGTATCTTCTGCTTGTCGGTTTTCGCGTCTTTTGCGTTCGAATTGCTTTTCTAGCTGATCGGCGGTGCGTTGGAGTTGTTCGAGTTCGTATTCGATTTCGAGCTTTTGCATGCGATCACGGATTTCACGCTGATGAACAAGGCGTGCGCGCTTCGGTATGCCTTCGTTCTTTTGAATTTGCATTGGGTCCGCAAGCGTTAAGGTCACAAATATAATTGTTTCTTGCTGGCTTTGTACGTCTTTCGTGTGCGAGAAAAGGTATTTTCCTATTATCGGGATATCTCCGAGAATGGGTATTTTTGATATGGCTTTGTTCTCCCGTGTATCGGTCAGTCCGCCAATTGCTACCGTTTGGCCACTCTGTAACGTGAACTGGGTGCGTATTTCTTTTACTTGTAATTCAGGCCATGAGTTACCGTCATCCCCGACAAATTTGTCATCGATTTTTCTGGTTAGCGTGGGTGCAATTACGGCTTCGATCAAGTCATCGGTTTTGACGGTAGGCACAACTTGAAGACTGATCCCCGTATTTAGATATCCCCCTCTTATGTAGTCAGTATTGATGCTTGTATCAAGATTCGCGGTTCTTCGGGTTCCTGGGTTATCTGCCGTGCCTTGTTGTATTTCGGTTCTGATGATTGGCTCTTGACTGCCAACGTTAAAGAACGCTTCTGTTGAACCGCTTGTAACGATCATCTTGGGATTGGACACAACGCTGACGCCGTCAGTGTTCTTTAGTGCGCTCATTACTAAATTGAATTCGCTCATATTCAGAACTGCTGAACTGGCTGTTGTGGTTTCCAGCCACGTGCGGTCAAGGATTTCAGATCCGGCTGTGCGGTTGCGTTCTCGCTCGCTCTGCATACGGAGTGCGGGAGTGATATCCATTTGTTCGCCAAACATATCATACTGGAGATCGGTGGTGTCCGTGCGGGTTAGGCTATCGGTTCTATCAAGAGTGTCTGTGCGGCTGCGTTCTCGCTCGCTATCTCTCGTGGTTCGAAATAATGGAGTCATTTGTCCGGTAACGCTTATCGCTTCCAATGCGTCCCAGCGGATGCCAAACTGCTTCATAGCAGAATCATTGATTTCAATGAATTGTGTTTCCACCACGACCTGCCTAGCCAGAATGTCGATGTTTGCAATGACACGCTGGATTTCATTGATACTATTTTCGGTGTCGCGCAGTACCATGGCGTTGCGGGATGGGAATACCGTAAGCGAAGATCCTGGTGACCGCATGCTGTCGATTACAGGTCTTACATCGGCAACAGTCGTGTATTTTAGGAAAATGGTTTCGGTTGTCATGGGAGGGGGTGCATCTGGCGGTTGGTCGAGGATGGTGAAAACACCCGAGCCTTGTGGTCTCTCAACCAAGGCAAGTCCATGCATGGAGAGAATAGAAGCGAGCGCAGGTCGCCACTCTACATTGTCCAGGTTTACGGTGACGCGGGGAGTCAGTAGTTCAGGATTGGCGATGATATTCGCATTGGCAATTCGGCTGAACATTCGCACGACATCGATTAACTCTACATCATCAAGGGAAATCGTGATTTCAGCCGGTGCACTGATTCGAACGATTTCAGGTTGCTCCAGTTCCGGGATGGCGGCAACAGGCGCAGGCGTAAATTCGGTATCTCCGTTTGTCTCCTCGGGTTCTTGTGCGTATATTTGGCCTATAGCAAGCACACTCAGGATGCATAGTAAAGCGATTTGCCATTTTTTCATATTCGTCTCCTTTAGCTGGTCTGTCCTAGCATGATGCATTATGAAATGGTAGTTGAATTTTTTATGGTGATGATGTTGCAGGGGGAGATGCTTCCCATATACGCATAGGTTGATTCGGGTTTTGCACGGATGTTACGTGGATCCGGGTTGTGGTGATGCCTGCTTCCGTAATACTGTCAACCCGCCAGGCATAGATAAGGTGTCCCTCGCGCAAGGTAATGGTTTCGCCTGCTTCCACAATCCCGACTTGGTCAATAATGGCAATAAAATTCTGCCCTCCGGCATGTGTGATGCCCTGGATCCGTAATCGTGGCCAGGTGATGCGGGCTGCCAGTCTTGCCAGTCTCTCTCTTTCTCGCTCTTGCTCTCGCTCTTGCTCTGTTCTTGCTACGGGTGCTGTGTAGTCGGTAGGAAGCAGGGGGTCACGAATACTGCGGAAATCTTCCGGTAGCGTATCGATACGCGTCATGGCCATAGCGTGGAAGGTGCCCGCCATGTATATCGTCATGAAAAGTACAAGAAAAGAGGCTCGCATCACTATTGCTCCTCGTCCGTAAGAAGTTCTGCGCTTAACCGGTTAGGGTGATCCACGGCTATCCATACAGGCCATTGCAAGGTGACGTTGATTGTGTGCCGCGCCGGGCCTTGCGCTGATCCGGTTGCTACCGTCGCGTTCACAACAGATATATAGGGATTTTGCTCCTGTAATGTATGGAAAAACTGTATTAGGTCATGTATCGAGTTTTCCATGGTAAATGACACGCCATACGGCCACATCACGGGCAGTTGGTTCGGGCGTACTTGTGTTGCCGGCGGGGGTCTCGATGTTTCTCGAATGTTTCGAATGGTGACACCAGCCTGTTCTGCGATCTGGGTAAGCTGTGCTTCGGCAACTAATAAATAGTTGCCTAAGCTTGGTTGTAAGATATAGCGCTCTGATTCTGAAACGTCTAAAATATGCTTGAGTGTTTCAATATTTCGTTCGCGGTTGGTCGGGATTTGCCGGATATCGCGCTCTGCTTGCCAGATTCGATCTTCCAGTTCTTTGAGGCGTTCGCGTCCTGCACGCACATTGGCGCGGTAGGGGATAATTCCGAATGCGATGATGACATATAGTACTCCGACGCTAAAGAGGCCGATCATAAACAGCACTTTGTTGCGTTGGTCTTTATCTGCCGGCAGCCGTAATTTCATAATGCTCTATTCTCTCGGGGTAAATTCTGGAACTGGACGCGAATGGAAAAAATCCGCATGCGGTCGCCTTCCTGGGCAGAAGCAGCAGCAAAGTTTGCTACTTGAGCTACGGAAACGGCTTGTTCAATTAAGTGGTGCTCTTGTAATGCATCCTTAAATGCCAGAATGGATTCCATGGCATCCGGTTCGCTAACACGTCCTTCCACCAAGAGTGTTGGTCGTCGTATTGGGGGGCTGCCTCCCGCCGGCTGATTGGGTGCGGCAGCGGCTTGCATACGTATAGCGATAACTTGAATATTAGAAGGCGTACTTTCCATAATCGCAAGCAGAACACTATCCCAATATGGCGCAGACGTACGCCATGCCTCAATTTCTGATTTGATTCGCGTGTTGTGGTTTAGCCTTCTTTGCAAGCGCGTGTGAAAATTTTGACGGGGTTCGATGGACTCCCACCGGGATTCCTGCATGCGCAAATTGGTTTGGAGTACGTAGTAGCGTAGGGCTTGTTGCACAATAATGGCGAGGAAAAGTAAAGGACCAGCGATAGAAGCGATTTTCGTGGCAGTTTTTGTGTTAATCTGACTGCCGCTGCGCTTTTCATCTGGTAAAATGAGGTTGACAGAAAGACTCATTCATCCTCCTCAAATGTTGCAAGGGCTGCGCCAAGAGCTGCCGCGAAGCGCCATGGTTGACGCTCTAGTTCTGGTGGTAGCGGCGAGGGAAGCGACAAGTTGGGAATATCAAACGGATTCCATGGGACGACGGGAATCGTCAATTTGTGCTCAATGAGCTGGATAGCGGTATCCGAACTGCTGAATGCCCCACTTAGATAGATGGCCTGAACGGAGCAGCTATCTCGGCGTTCAATGAACTCCCTAGATACCACTAGTTGGCTGAAGAGGGGTTGCAGTATGTCTTGCAGTAGATCGGTAATGTCGAACGCTTCATCTGCAAGGATATTGGATGCCGTGGCCATATCAACATTCAGGGACGTTGTTATTTTGTTGAAAACCTTTTCCATTCCCAAGTCAAAGCGTCGCAATAAGACCAGCGATTTTTTGTGAAAAATGGAAAAGCCACAGGCACGTGCACTAAAGTCGATAAAGCCGATGGTTTCGTGTTCCCCTGCATTGACGGGGCCAGCTTCGAATGCGCTCAGGGTTGCTACGGGGGAGGCCTCGAAACGCCATGGTGCTGGCAGCCCCGAGGAGAACAAGCTTACGCAGTTTGTTGATTCCGGTTCAGGTAAGCCTACCGCCAGAACGCGAGATTCGGAGCGTCCCGATCCTTGGGCCAGAACGCGGTAGCTTAAACGATCTGTCGTGTCTTCCGGCAGGCCTAGGTTGCGAGCTAACTTTTCGTCAAAAGCAGCATCAATCGCACCAGGGGTTGTGAGTAACTTTAAAGAGGTTCCTGGTACATTAAGGCAAATGGCGGCATAATTTGAACGTATTGCGAGGGGAATGGTAACCGAAGTTTTTTGAAAGTTTTTTGCACTAAAATCGAAGGCGGGTAGTGTGTCGACACCTACTATGTTCAATTCGCTGCCGTTTTTGCGTATGCGCAGAAGTTTCGTTTCTTCGATGTCAAAGTCAACCCCGTTGACATCTGTTGGTCGCGGTTTGAACTTTTCTACAATATTCTGTAACACACTCATTTTTTTGCCATGCAGTCTGTACGGTTTATCTCTGAATCATAGCATTCTGTGTCTGTTTGCTCGACACGGTCCCTATTTAAATATGTACACGTATCAAATGACAATGAAAAAAGCAACTTGTGAGAAGTATGGATTCGCGATTTTTTTTGGGGGGCATCTACAGGGCATCGACCAGTTCGGCAGCAATGCCGACATAATCTGCTGGTGTTAATGCCATCAGTCGCTGCTTGTCGGCTTCAGGCAAGGGGGCTCGATGTATGAAATCGCGAATGGTCTCTTTGGTGACGCGCTTGCCTCGGGTTAATTCTTTGAGTTGCTCGTACGGGTTGGCAATGCCGGCTTTACGCATGACGGTTTGCACGGGCTCTGCCAGGACTTCCCACGCATTTTCGAGGTTGCATGCCAGAATGTCTCGGTTTAGTTTCAGTTTATCCAACCCTTTTAGGGTCGATAGGTATGCGATCAGGCAGTAAGCCATCGCAGAGCCTGTGTTTCGCAAAACGGTTGAGTCAGACAGATCGCGTTGTAAGCGAGAAACCGGAAGTTTAGCCGCCAAGTGTTCAAATAGCGCATTGGCCAATCCAATATTGCCTTCACTGTTCTCGAAGTCGATCGGGTTTACCTTGTGTGGCATCGTTGAGGATCCAATTTCGCCAGCGACGGTTTTTTGTTGGAAGACGCCCATGGAAATGTATAGCCAGATATCACGGTTGAAATCGAGGAGTATGCTGTTCCACAGTGCAATTTCATAGAAGATACTGGCAAGCGTATCGTGCGGTTCGATCTGTGTGGTAAAGAGGTTTTGTTCGAGTTCCAGTTGATCTTCGATTACGTGTTTAGCTAGCGCGATCCAGTCAACATGTGGATATGCGCTGTAATGCGCATTGAAACACCCGACGGCGCCATTGAGTTTCCCGGTGAGGCGAATGGAATCAATGCGATTTGCGCGGCGTCGCAAGCGATCGGCAAAAACCGCAAATTCCTTGCCTACCGTTACGGGCGACGCTGGCTGTCCGTGTGTTCTGGCCAGCATGGGGACGTTGGCGTATTCCCGGGCGAACCCGATTACTGTATCGATGATGGTGTTTTGTGCCTGACGGAGAACTTTGAGCCCCTCACGGCACTGCAAAGCATGGGCGATATTGTTGATGTCTTCGGAGGTGCAGGCAAAATGAATGAATCCTGTAAGACGTTCGAGTCCTACTGCTTTTACTTTTTCCTGCAGGAAGTATTCGATAGCCTTTACGTCGTGACGGGTGGTCTGTTCGATTTCCTTGACGCGCTTTGCGTCTTCGGCACTGAAATGCGCTACGATGTTGCGCAAGGCAGCTTGCTCTGGCTCTTGAAGCGGTTTTGCCTCGTGAATGCCAGGCTCTTGACAGAGAGCAATGAGCCATTCGATTTCTGCATATACCCGCATTTTCATCAATCCGGCTTCAGAAAAGATGGACGCTAGCGGTGTAACGGCCTCGTTGTAGCGTCCGTCAACAGGAGAGATGGCAAATAACGGTTCCATAAAATGAAGTTCCTTTCTACATACCTTAATGGGCTGTGATTCATAGGAAACAATCGCATATCAAGGTGCAAATATCCCCTCCGGACCTAATTAGCATCAAGAAAGAGCAAAGGCAACGGATTTTACAGTACAATGGTTATGTTGCAGGCCTCTGCAAGTCCATGCACGCTAGGAACCATGCCACTGGACGATGCGGGATTGATACGGCAGAAACTACTGTGCCCCGCCCTCCAACCAGACCGCATAGATGCGCTGGTCGCGTATGTTTTGTTCTTGCAGGTCGACTTTAAAGATGGTCCCTTCCAACATTTCAACGGTTTCTATATCCTCGGTATGGGGCAGCAAAAAGAGGAAAGTTGTGTCTGCGTTGCGAGCGATGAAGAGAGCATAGGTGTCGCCATCCTGATTCACTTGCCGACCCGCAAATGCGGCTTCAATCTTAACTCGCAACCCGATCACATTATCTTCTGCTCGCAGCAGGGCGGCAAGGTCATTCTGCGTTAACGTGTCTGCTGTTTCGGCACAGGCGAGCGATAAGGCAAGCACCCAGAGAGCGAGTACGATCTTGAAAAAGTGTTTACGGTTCATATAAATACTCCACCCGATAGAATCGCTGATTGATTCCGCTCCTAGGTCCTTCCCATTCCACAATGGCGGCTCCAGCATCATTGGTGACCACACCCAAAGGATGCCATGTTGTTATTAACTGCAATTCATCAGCATAGTCAATCCGATACGTGGCATTGGATTGCGCCGTCCATCTGAGCTGGATTCGGTCCTGGGGATCATCGACCACAATGGACAAGGTTGGTGGCAGCAAAATCCCGGCTTCGTACATCAAGTAAGCCGCGACTCCACGCGTCAATTCGGTTGCATACACGTAATCGATGTAGTCCGGTGTGTCGACGGAATCCGTAGTGCGGTGGTAGTGCGGATTTGACCAAACATTATATTCGATCAAGAGGCAGGCATCCATGCCGCGCGCGTGGAAGGGATGATGATCGCTCGCCGCAATCGATCCGCTATGGACGACGTCGATTGGCGTCCACGCCAGCAGCGCCTCGCGCAGCGCCGCCTGCACTGGCGCATTGGAAGACGAATTGCCGCCGTAAATTCGTACGCGGTCTTGATTGGGGCCGGGCGGATTATACGCAAGCATGTCCAGGCTCAGGACGCCCCCTACATCGGCGCGTTGAATTACGTTGGTCAACAAGGGGTCATTCGTCGTGTGTGTGTCCACAAAATGCCATGCGCCTTGTAACCCTTTTTCTTCGGCGTCGAAGGCGATATATATAATATTGTGCCGGAAGTGATAAGCGCCCAGTGTCCGCGCCAGCTCCAAAACGGCGGCCACGCCGCTGGCATTGTCGTCTGCCCCCGGACTCAACTCGCTGAACTGACCGGGGTCGACGGAATCATAATGTGCGCCAACAATGAACCACTGGGCGTTTGTGGCCAGGCCCGGTTGAATTGCCACCACATTGTTACAATTCGTGTAGATGTACGTCGTGGCACCATATGAGCGCGTAAACCAGAAAGGGTCCAGCGAAGTGTCCAGCCCGAACTCCTGAAATTGATTAAAAATGAAGTCGCGCGCATCATCATGCTGATAGGCGGGGACCCGCGGAATTGAGCCATCCAGGTCGCCCGTAAAGCCGCGGTTCATCCCGTCGCCGACGAATAAGTTCGTGTGCATATACTCGTACGAGGATGGCGTGATGGAATCAAGAACCTGTTCAAATGTGACACTCTTGACCGATCCCGCAACCAGCAGATAGAGGAATATGAATCCAAACCGGCTTTTCATGCTTAGCCCATGCACCAGCGAGTGTTAAAGGTCCAGATTAAGAAAAAGTGGAGCGGGCGACGGGAATCGAACCCGTATGGCCAGCTTGGAAGGCTGGAGTTCTACCATTGAACTACGCCCGCGTTTTGCGCGATGGGTCATGACTATATGCGCTGCCTGTTTAAGATGTCAACAACCGAGTTTTGTAAATTGGCGTCTTTAAGATGGATGGTTACGATTCTCGAATTTTGACTGGGATCGGGAAGATATCTTGCGTAGGATGCCATGCATGTGTGCAACGTTTCGTTTTATTCTAAGATTGTTTTGTGTAGCCTTTGGTATTGTCGTGATTTTCGCCGCGGCAGGATGCGGTGGGGTTCGCCCTCCAAGGCGAGACCCGGATCGCGTGGTATCAATGGAAGTTACAGCCTATTGTCCCTGTGGCCAGTGCTGCGGATGGGTGCGTAATTGGCGTTTTCAGCCTGTGTATGCCTATGGTGCGAACAAGGGGCAACGCAAAATTGTTGGCCAGACGGCTAGTGGGACCCAGGCGCGACCGGGGACGATAGCGGCGGATACGAGCCTGTATCCATTTGGTACGATCATGTACATTGAGGGATACGGTTATGGACGTGTGGAGGATCGCGGTGGCGCGATTAAAGGACAGAAGCTGGATTTGTTTTATCGGACGCATCAGCAGGCGTTGGAGTGGGGGCGACAGCATAAGAGCGTGAAGGTGTGGTTTCCGCGGGAGTAGACGGAGGTCGGAGGTCAGAGAGCTAATTGATAAAGAACCACGAAGACACTAAGGCACAAAGCTGGTAGGCTTTGCTGTTTTGGGCAGGATGATTTTAATGAGGAAGAGAGGGATATGTGAGTCAGGAGAATGAGTATCGGGAACAGCGGTTGCGCAACATGGAAGCACTTGTTGTTGCGGGGTATGAGCCGTATGGTGCGGCTTTTTTGCGAACGGGGCGGCTGGAGCAGTTGCATGCCGACTTTGAAGAGGAACGCGAGGTGCGTGCGGCTGGGCGGCTGACGACGATTCGTGATATGGGAAAAAGTATTTTTGCTGACCTGCATGACGGTAGCGCGCGATTTCAAATTTATGTCCAGAAGAAGGCGTTGTCGGAAGAGGCTTTTGCGGCGTTCAAATTACTGGATCTTGGGGATCAGATCGGAATTACGGGGACATTCTTTGTCACGCGGACGGGCGAGCAAACGATTAAGGTGACAGACTGGACGATGCTTTCGAAGGCGCTTCTGCCTATGCCGGAGAAGTTTCACGGCTTGAAGGATACGGAGTCGCGTTACAGGCATCGTTATCTTGATTTGCTCTCTAACCCGGAATCGCGTCAATTATTTAACCGGCGTACGGCTATGATTGGCGAAATTCGCAGTTACCTGCGTGATCGCGGGTTTTACGAGGTTGAGACCCCGATGATGCAGCCGCAGGCTGGCGGTGCGGCCGCGCGTCCATTCAAGACGCATTACGAGGCATTGGGTACAGATATGTTTCTACGGATTGCGCCGGAGTTATATCTCAAGCGATTATTGGTTGGCGGGTTTGACAAGGTTTTCGAATTGAACCGCAATTTCCGCAATGAAGGGCTCGATCGTACGCACAATCCTGAATTTACGATGCTGGAGATATATGAGGCATATACAGATGTGAGCGGCATGCAGGCGTTGATTGAAGGCATGATCCGTCATGTTGCCCAGACGGTGTTTGGCACCTTGCAAGTGGGGTCGGAAGAGCGTCCTGTGGATTTGGAGCCGGCGTGGAGAGAGGTTACCTATCGTGAACTCATAGAAGAGAAAATGGGCTCGGACTGGTACGGTCTGTCGGTAGCGGATGCGCGTGTGAAGGCCGAAGCCCAAGGGTTGCAGATTGATCCCGCATGGGATCATCTTCTGATTACGCACGAGGTTTATGAAAAGCTGATTGAGAAGCATTTGATTGCGCCGACGTTTGTAAAGCGTCTGCCTGCATCTTTGATTCCGTTGGCGAAGGCTTGTCCCGATGATCCATCCTTGGCGGATGTATTTGAATTGGTGATTGCCGGTCAGGAAGTTGCCCCGGCATATACGGAATTAAATGATCCTCTGGAGCAGCGCCGCCGTTTGCAGGCACAAGCGGGAGAGAATCCCGAAAAGGTAGATGAGGATTTTCTGCTGGCGCTTGAGCAGGGAATGCCGCCGGCAGGAGGTATGGGGGTAGGGATTGATCGTTTGATGATGATCCTTGCCGGGGTGGATGCGATTCGGGATGTGATTCTGTTTCCGCAGTTGAAGCCGCGGGGAGAGGTGGCAGGGTAGCAAGGTGATAAGGTTGCAGGGAGGGAGGTTGCAATTCCCTGCGCAGCACGGGATCATGGACTCTGCTGTTTGGACAGAAAGATTCGGACAGAAAAGACTGATAGGCTCTGCTGGTTTATGGTGCGGAAGGTCGATTCATTGATAGGGTGAAATTTGATATGTTGCCTTTTCCATTGTTTTTGGCGCTAAAATATTTGAAACCTAAACGGTCGTTTTTATCGATTGTGACAGTTTTTTCTGTTTTGGGTGTATTGCTTGGCGTTGCGATTTTGGTAATCGTGCTTTCGGTTATGACAGGCTTCGATAACATGTGGCGCGAGAAGATTCTGAGTTTCAAACCTCATTTAACGGTCACGGGGCGCTATGGTCCGATTGAGGATGTCGAAAAGCTCAGCACAATGGTGGAACAGGTGCCGGGTGTGACAGGTGTTGCTGGCAGTGTGGAAACGCGTGTGATGCTGCAGGCGCATGATCGTGTGGCGGCACCCATATTATTGGGGTTGGATCCAACGCGTGCTGCCGATGTGAGTCGGATACCTGAGCACATGTATGGGCGATTTGATATTGATGGCGATTATGTTGTTGTGGGCGTCGATCTGGCGATGCGTCTGGGCATTCGTATTGGTGATACGGTACTGGTGCATTCGCCGCGTAGTGTGATGTCACGGGAAGAGCTGTATTTGCCAGAAGAGTTGGAGGTTACTGGTATCTTTGACTTGGGAATGCGTGATTTTGATGCCGGTTTTATCTTGTCGGATATTGGTGTCGGCCGCGATCTGGTTGGAATAGATCGTGGTGCGTTTTCCTTGTACGTTATGACGGAAGACCCTTTTCGCTTTACCGAGATGACGCAGCGGGTGATGGCTGCGATTGGGCCTGATTTCCACGTGGAATCCTGGCAGGAGACGGACCGTTTGCTGTTTGATGCCTTGGCGCACGAAAAGACGGTTATGTTTGTTTTGCTAGCATTTATAACCATTGTAGCAATCTTTTGTGTTACCGTGACGCTGATTGTCATTGTTGTGCAAAAGACCCCGGAAATTGGTTTGTTCAAGGCGCTGGGTGTCCCGACCTGGAAGATTTTGCTTGGGTTTTTGATACATGGGTGGGTGCAATGTCTGATGGGTACGCTGGCTGGGATTGGCACAGGTTTGCTGGTGTTGCATAACCTGCATGGTATTGTAGAATTTCTTGCCTCCATGCAAATAACCGTTTTCCCCAAAGATATCTATGGTTTGGCGGAGTTGCCATGGGAAATTACGGCCAAGGATTTGTGGCAGGTCGGGACGCTGGTGATGGGAGCGTGTACGGTAACGTGTATGATTCCGGTTTTACGGGCAGCGGTGTTGCAGCCGGTAGAGGCGTTTCGTGCAGAGTAGGGGGGATGTGAGACTGAGACGTGGGACGTGATGTGGGGGCGTGTTTTTAGCCACAGAGAACACAGAGAGCACAAAGACTGGTAGGCTCTGTTGTTTGGACAGAAAGATGGGGACAGAAAAGACTGGTAGGCTCTGCTGTTTGGGACAGGGTGATTTTTGGGCAGGATGATGAGGTTGGCTCTGTTATTTAGAGGGGATGATGTTGATTGAGGCTGAGAATATTCATAAGCAGTATCGGATGCGGGGGCATGTGATTCCCGTGTTACGTGGTCTGGTGTGTGCTGTAGCTGCGGGCGAGAGTGTGGCCATCACGGGTAAAAGTGGGGCAGGCAAGAGCACGCTTTTGCATATTCTGGGTGGCTTGGACCGCCCCGACAAGCAAAGTGGGCCGGTTCGTATTGCCGGAGAAGATCTTTATAGTGTTTCCGCTGCTAAACGGACGGGATTACGTGCACGCAAGATAGGTTTTGTCTTTCAATCATATCATTTGTTACCTGAGTTGGACGTTTTGGATAATGTGATGTTACCTGCGAGAGCGCTTGCCACAGGACGCAAGGAAATGCGTGTGCGTGCTATGCAGTTGTTGGAGTCGGTGGGGATGGATAAGCGCGCCTGTCATACACCGCTCGAATTATCGGGGGGAGAGCAGCAGCGTGTGGCGATTGCAAGGGCATTGATGAATGATCCGCGTGTGATTCTTGCTGACGAACCGACAGGGAATCTGGATGATGAGACGGGGGCGCAGGTGTTGGCGCTGCTATTTGGTTTGGTGCGCAAGCATGATTATGCGTTGGTTATCGTGACCCATAATGAGCAGGTCGCTTTGACCTGTGACCGGCATTTGCATTTGGAAAAAGGATTGCTGGCAGCGGGGTAACAAAATCGTCAGTAGGTAGGCAGGAATTGCGCTATGTATTTTCGATCAGGGGTCGCGTGCGGGGAGATATTTGGTGATGGTGTCTACCAGGGAATTTACCACGCTGTACATGAGGGGCACGAGTACGAGCGTGAGGATGGTTGCAATGGCGAGGCCGAAAATGACGGCGACGGCCATGGGTGCCCACCATTGGCTGGATTCGGCACCCGCAATCGGTTTGGGCGGCCAGGACTGGAAATCGATGCTGTAGCCGATGGCCATAGGCAGGAGCCCGAGAATAGTGGTGGTGGCGGTGAGCAGTACAGGGCGCAGGCGCAGGCGTCCGGCCGTGATAACGGCTTCAAGCGGATCCAGGCCCTCGGCGCGGCGTTGCTGGATACAGTCGATCAAGACGATGGAGTTGTTCACGACGATCCCGGCCAGGCTGATGACACCGACACCGGTCATGATCACACCGAAGCGCATGCCACAGATGAGCAATCCCCACATGACACCGATCAACGATAGCAGGATAGAAAACACAATAATCAGGGGCATGAGCACGGAGTTGAATTGCAGGACAAGGATGACAAGGATCAACCCGAGTGCTAACCCGAAGGCTTGGGTTAAAAAGGCACCGGATTCCTTCATTTCCTGATCTTCGCCTGCATAGTGTACGCTATATCCTGCCGGAAGGGTAACTTCTTCCATGCGACGCTGGATGTCTTCGAGAATCTCGTCGACACCGCGTCCCTGCGACGATTCACCGGATATGGTAATCACGCGGCGTTGATCTTTGCGGCTAATGGCACCTCTGCCACCTTCATAGGAAAAGGATCCTAGTGCCGATAGTGGCACGGCTTGTCCGCCCTGTGGTGGTGGAATGAGCATACCGGCAAGCAGGTCAAGCGACAGGCGATCAGATTGCGGGAAGCGTAGGGTAATGTCGAATTCCTCCTCATCGGCTCGCAGTTTGCTGGCTTCGAGGCCATAGATCGCCATGCGAAGATAACTGCCGAGAGAGGATGCATCGAAGCCCGCCTTGGCGGCGCGGGTGCGGTCGATGTGGAATTGGAGCTCGGGCAGGGCGGACTCGTAGTCGTGCTGCACGTCCACCAAGCCGGGGATCGTTTCGATATTACGTATGATGGTTTGGGCGAGGTCATACAGGATATCAAAGTCCTCGCCGCTGAGTTCAATGGACACCGGTGGCCCGGTGGGGGGACCTTCCTGTTGACGGTCGACTTTGATTTCGGCACCGGGGTATCGTCCCGCGAGTTCACGGAGCGTTTCAACCAGTTCGCGCGAGTCACCCACGCGGTCCTGAAAGTCGACAAATTCCACATGAATATTACCGAGGTGGCCACCAGTGCCAGACCCGAGGAAAAGTCCGCCAGCACCTTGTCCAGCCGTGGCGAGGAAGAACTTGATATCTTCGAACTTGTGTAGCTGGTTTTCAATGCCCTGCAAAATCGCATCTGTATACTCGATGGCCGTTCCTTGGGGGAAACGTACTTCAATGCTGGCATTGCGCGGGGAGGTGTCGGGGAATAACTCTACCCCTTTACCGAAACGGTCGTAGATTTGTACGGTTAGAATCAGAAAGAGGAACCCGAACAGTAAGACGGGAATGCGGTGATGGAGGGCGCCACGCAGGAATGTTTCGTAGGCATGTACAAAGGGGTGTTTTGCGTGTTTTTCGTGTTCGAGGCGTTTGCGTCCGCCAATGAGAAACGAGCAGACGGCAGGATTGACTACGATGGCAACAAAGAGCGAGGCGAAGAGGGTAATGATAAGTGTTCTGGGGAGAAAGCCCATGAATTGCCCCATGATGCCGGGCCAGAAGAGGAGAGGGGAGAATGCGGCGCAGGTGGTGAGGGTTGACGTGATAACGGGCCAAGCCACTTCGGCAGCCCCTTCCCGGGCGGCGTCCAGGCGGGTCTTGCCTTCGGTGCGATGGCGGTAGATGTTTTCGACCATGACGATGGCATTGTCTACGAGCATACCGACAGCCAGCACGAGGCTGAATAGCACAATCATGTTCATGGAGCTGCCTGCTGCGGCCATAATGGTAAAGGCAATCATCATGGAGAAGGGGATGGCTACGGCTACAAAGAAGCTATTGCGTAAACCCATGAAAATCATGAGCACGACCACAACGAGAATGAAGCCCGTGGCGACATTGTTTTCGAGTTCCTTGATCATCATGTCAACGTACTCGCTCTCGTCCATTACCGTGGTGAGGGTGATGCCCGGGGGCATGGGAATCCGATCGATGGCTTTGCGTACATTGTGAATCAAGCGAACGGAATTTTCGCCGGCACGCTTTTTCACGCCAATCGAGATGCTGGGATCTTCATTAATGCGGGAGATGGTTTCGGTGTCCTTGTAGGTGTCGTAGATGGTGGCGATGTCGCGAAGAAAGATGGGTTTCGCGGCGGTTCCGCCAATTACAATATCGGTTAAATCGGCAGCCATATCGAATTCACCGGGCAGGCGTACTTGGATCCGGTCGCTGCCCAGTTCGAGATTGCCGGCAGACATGGTACGGTTTTCGGCAGAAATTTTCTGCATGATGCTGCCGAGTGGAATGCCGTAGGCCGCCAGACGCTGGGGGTGGACTTCCACGCGAACTTCGCGTTCGCGTGCCCCACTGATGTCGGCGGCGCGGACGCCGTTGACCAGTTCTATTTGCTCTTTCAGGTCTTCGGCGAGGTGTTTCAGGCGTTCGAGTGTGGTGTCTCCCGACAATGCCAGCCTGAGGATGGGCATATCTGAACTGATATTGATGGCCTGCACCACGGGGGTATCCAGGTCAGGCGGAAGATCCGGGGTTGCAAGGTCGACTTTGTCTTTTGTGCGCTGCAGCGCATTGTCAATATCTTCGCCCGCTAGAAATTCAATGGCAATAAATGCCATGCTATCGGCAGTGGTCGAGCGCATCTCTTTTACATTCTCGAGGTCCTGGAGCTGGCGTTCCAAGGGAATGGTAACGAGTTTTTCCAAGTCTTCGGGGGCGGTACCTTCGTAGAATGCATTTACGAAGACATATGGAATGGTGATATCGGGGCTGCCTTCGCGAGGAATGGTGAGATAACTTGTGATGCCGGTAATCACGAAAACGACGATGAATACGAGCACAGCAATGCGAAACTTGATGGCATAGTTGGAGATCAGCATGGGATTACTCCTCGTCGCTTTCGATTTCCACGCGAGCGCCATCCTGCAGGGCACGGTGTCCGGCGACAATAACGTTGTCGCCCGGTTCCAATCCCGATTTGATTACGACTTCCCCGTTGAGCATGGTATTGATCCATACCACGGTGCGTTCGGCAATGCCATCGCGGTACACAAAAACGACGTGCTCTCCGCGGCGCGGGATTACTGCGGCCAAGGGGATTGCCAAGGCATTCTCGAGAACGGCGCGTTCGATTTCAACTTCTACCATCATGCCGGGACGCAACAATGGTGGGGCATCTTCAATGACCAGTTCGGCAGGGTAGCTAAACGTGGGGGGCGGGGCTTCTTTTGCGATATGCAGCACGCGTGCGTTTATACGATGATTGAGGGCGTGGGCGCGTACGCGCAATTCCTGTCCGGGGCCAATCATGCCAACGTCTTGTTCTGGGATATTGAATGTGACTTTCATGGGGTTGGGCTCGAGGAAGCGAAAGATGGCCTGCCCTTCGTTGACATAGGCACCGGCTTCCAGAAAGCGGTCATCCACGACGCCATGGGTGGGGGCGCGGACATACGATTTATCGAGCTGGATTTGGGCTAGTTCGAGCGTGATCGCGGCGAGTTCCTGGCGGCGCTTGACGGCATCGAACTCGCTTTGGGATACAGCACCTTCCGTAGCCATTTTCTCCCAACGCGTTAGATCGCGTTGCGCGTCTCTGGCCTCTACCTGCGCTTGGCGGTGTTGTGCTTCCCAGTGGCGATGATCAATACGTGCGAGGATGTCGCCCTTTGCTACCTCGTCGCCTTTGGTAGCTTGTATGTCGGTGATGACGCCACCCAGCTCTGCTGCGAGCATGACGCTGCGATTGGGGATCACTTGCCCGGGCAGGACGATGGTTTGAACAAGATTACGCGGTTCAACCTTCACAACACGGACGAGTTCCGCCTCGCTTTCATCGGTGATTTCATCGGGATCTGGTTTCGGTAGCAATGCAAGTACCAGGATGAGGATGGCGGCAAGAACCACCGCTAACCACAGAATAATACTTGCTGGTGTGATTTTAAGTTTTATATTCATAAGGGTTCCTTTGCGTGATTCTCGATCAGATTCGGGTTGGAAAGGTAGGGGGATGGCAGTCCGACAGCGAAGCGCACTTGTGCGCGCGCGACCGCATAGTCATGTTTTGCTTGCAGGCGGGACAGTTCTGCCGTACGCAACGCCAGATTCGCGTCGGTCAACTCCAAGTAGGTTGATAAGCCGGCGTCATAGCGCGTTTGGGCAATTTGCAAGGCGCGTTGGGCGAGGGCGACACTTTCCCCACTGGCGGCAAGGGACTCTTGCGCTTGTTGCAATGCGAGCCAGGCTTGTTTTACTTGGAGCAGAATCGCAGATTCTTGCTCGGCGACGTAATATTGTTGCTGACGCAGTTCGATTTCGCGTTGACGTATGGTTTGGCGGGTAAGGTTGCCATCCCAGAGATTCCAGCGCGCTGTGACGCCTGCAGACCAGCGCCAATCCCAGTCATCCGAAAAATCGAATGGATTCGCATTGCCGCCCATGGTGTTGGCAAACAAGCGTACTTCTGGCCGTCCAGCAGATTTGGCTCCAACGACGTTCTCACGCGCAAGATCCGTCATGAATCTGGCAGCCTGCAACTGTTGGCGTTGCTGCAGTGCCATCAATTCCAATTCGGATTTCTGCCAGACCACCGATGTGATATCCAAGGTGCCTTCGACTTCGAATTCCCCCTTGTAATGAATGGCGTTTGCTAATGCGGCCTGTGTAAGGGCTAATTCGTTTTGTGCTGCGATCAAGGCTGGTTTGGCATTGGCGACACGTACTTGGGCCGTAAGTGCATCGAATTCCGATGCCGCACCGCCGTCCTTGCGATCGCGCGCTTGCATCTCGAATTGCTGCAGCATTTCGAGGGAAGCTTGTTGTACTTCAACTGCTTCGCGTGCGAGAAGGACAGCATAGAACAGGCGGCTGATTTCAAAGATCAGAGCAGCTTCAAACGCGTCGCGGTTGGCAGCGGCGTATGCGCGGGCAATGCGTGCGGCCCGCCATGCGGCGCCAATTTGTCCTCCCGCATAGAGAACCTGCGATACTTGGGCAGAGATCTCGTAGTTATCAAGCGAGCCCAACGCAATAGCCCCTTCGCCAAGGTCGATTTCGCTAAGTTCGTCCAATCTCGTGTAGTTGGCTTGTGCCGACAATTGCGGGAGCGCCAGCGAGCCAGCCTGACCGATTACCGTGCGCGCAATATCAATTTCCAGTTGTGCGCTACGCGCGGCGGGACTGTTGGAGAGTCCATACTGCAGCGCCGCCTGCAAGGATAGTGTGGCGTTTGTCTGCGCGTAAAGCGGCGAGCTGACGCACGCCGCTACGATAAGTACATAGGTCCATTTCATACGGTAAATCTTTTCTCTCCTCAATCAGCAGGTCATGTGGAATGATATTTTGATATTTCGGTAACCGATGAACAGACATTACAGGGTTAGATATTTCCGATACAGAAAAAATTGCACGTTCGGTTATTGTTTGGAGCGAGTATGGGCACTTGGGCAGCCAAGATGGTGCGGGGAGAAACTTCTTGCCCTTACTCGGGCACACTTGATCGTTTACACTTAATCGAAAGTCAGCGCTCGAAATATCGAGCAAGTGTAGGTGAGTAAGTGTAGGCGAGTAAGTGTGTAAACAATGAAGTTACAACCTAGAGTGGGGCGATGTGGATTTTAAGCGAGGGGGCGTCCTCGGCGCTGACCGCCCAGTCTTTAGCGATGCGCAGACCGGGGATCCAGATGAGTTCTTGTTCGGTTGCCAGCAAGGGAATGCGGTCTCTCTCGAAAGAGGGGACTTTTTTGTCTGTAAAAATATCTTGCAGCTTCTGGTGTCCTTCTGCACCCGTCATGTGAATGCGGTCGCCGGGTTGTCGCGTACGAATCCATAATGATTCATTGGCTTGAGGACGCCGGATATGGCAGGTTGCGGGCAATGTTCCCGGTGGTAGGGTCGATTCTCTCGTAAAACCTTCGGCGTATGAAATTTCAAGCTGGCACCCTAATTCTTCGATGGGGGTGATGCCGGGGACATTTAAAGGGTATGCCGTTTTTGCCGCGCTATCGGTTTGGCGTTGCGTGGGATTGCGCATCACAAGTTGGTCATAGGCATGCTGAATACATTTCCCTGCGGGCAAGGGGATCTGTTTTCCTGCTTGTGGAGCCATTGCGAGTGCATCCAGTTTCTGGATGAGATCGTAATGCAACGTGCTGGCAGAGATTTGTTGCTGACGCCAGAGCCAATGTACCAGAATTCGCCTGCGCAGGGGTATGGGCAGCTGTTGATATGCAGGGAGTTTAAGGGTATTTGCAGCTTCCTCGGGGATGACATCGGGCACATGTTGTTGGGCCAAGGCGTGCAGATAGGCTTCATCCTCCTCCGCCATACTTGCTACCCGAAGGAGAGCTGCGTCGATCTGCGGGTTGAGGTAATTTCGCATGGCAGGAAGAATTTGATGCCGAATGGCATTGCGGCGGTATGCCAGATCGGTGTTGGTTAGATCTTCGCGCCACGCGTAGTTATGCGTTTGCAGATATTTGATGATATCTTCCCGAGTGCATGTGAGCATGGGACGGATGATCCGCATCCCATGGCGCGTTGTGTCGGTAGTGATGGCCGCTAACGCTGATGGGCTGCATCCGCGGGAGAGATTCAGCAGAATCGTTTCTGCTTGGTCGTTACGCGTGTGGGCGGTGAGTAGGGCATCTGCTTGGATTTGCTGATAGACCTTTGCAAATGCTTTGTACCGTTGTGTTCGTGCTTCCATTTCGATGGATTGTCCAGATTGTTTTGCCGCGGTGGGTACATCGCATTCAGTGCATGTATATGCCAGTCCGTATTGGCGGCATGCCGAGGTCACATGATCCGCATCAAATGTAGCATCTTTACGGATGAGATGGTTTATATGGATAACGTGAAGTCTGTAATGGCAGGCGTCGGCGATTTCAGCCATGACATGGAGCATAGCCATGGAATCGGCACCGCCGGAAACGGCGAGCAAGAGTATGGCTTTTTCGTGGGATAGGCCAAGTGCATGCAGTCGTGCAGAGACGATATCTCGTAGATTGGAGGCATGGTTTGTCATAACGATGGAAACTATAAGTGGCGATGTGCAAATTGGCAGCCAGAGCCTGTTTTGAGGTACTTTTCAAATGCGTGGGCTTTTTCTTTAGACGAAAACCGAATCACTGTTTCAATACGCCATGGGGCATACTTTGCTGTGTGGGGCACATCACCTGAATTGTGACGTCGTAAACGATCCTGAAGGTCGGTGGTACAGCCTGTATAGTGTCGCATTGGTTCGGCAATACACTGGAGGATGTATACGTAATGATATGGTTCCGCTTCTGGCATGCCAAGCCGTCCTGTGAGGCCGTAGTTTTACGCAAGGGCCAAGTCTCGCAGCGGGAAACCCGTCCGCCTCCGCAATTCTTGTTTCACTCGAATTGACTACGGCGTGACATCCTTCGCTCTTCGCTGCGCTGCGAGCGAAGGATGGTGGCGAGGAAGGGAATCGAACCCCCGACACAAGGATTTTCAGTCCTCTGCTCTACCAACTGAGCTACCTCGCCGCTTGTATGACATACAAGAGTGGTTTCTTATATCCGAGTCTGGATGGTATGTCAAACTCGCTGGCAAAAAAAGTAACGATCCTGTGTTGCCCCAATAAAAAAGCCGCTGGTTTGCGGCTTTTTATGTCTACGCGTACGCAGATTTATGCTTTTGCTTTGGACAACGCTTTTACGGCCCGTGCTTTGCTACGGTCAGCCCGGTTGGCCTTGATCACGCCCGCTTTGGCTGCTTTGTCAAGGGCAGAACAAAACTCGCGATACGAGGATTCCGACTTGGCCGTGTCACCCATTTGGATGGCCGTAAGCATTTTGCGTTTAGCTGTTGTGATACGGCTTTTGCGCACTTTGTTTCTAGCCGTACGCTCGACCGACTGTTTTTGCCGTTTGATGGCACTTTTAATGTTAGGCATCTACTCTCTCTCCTTCAAGATTTACAGGAAACGGATAAGCTGCGATATAGTACCGAAATTCGGTTACGCGTCAACCGCGAAAACACACTTTTCGCGGTTTTCTTTTTTCAACTGCTTGATGGAGCGTTAGTAATGTATTTCTGGAGGCTTGCAATTTGTTCGGTTTTGGGGCAGCTTTACCCCCAGTCAACGTTGGTTGGTTGGGGTGAAAGAAGTTAACATACAAGGGATATAAACAATGAAGCTGATATTTTTGGGCCCCCCAGGGGCAGGCAAGGGTACCATATCGCAGCGTATTACGGAAGATTTGGGTGTCGTACAGATTTCGACAGGTGATTTGCTGCGCGAGGCAGTCAAGGCGGGTTCAGAGCTTGGTAAGCAAGCGAAGGGGTACATGGATGCGGGGGAATTGGTGCCGGATCAGCTTGTCATTGACCTTTTGAAAGAGCGTATTGCGAAACCGGATTGCGAGGAAGGATTTATTCTGGATGGATTTCCGCGCACGATTCCGCAAGCGGAAGCACTGGATCAAGCTGGTGTAAAGGTGGATCGCGTTGTGAATTTTGTTTTGGAGGATCAACTGATCATACGTCGGCTATCGGGGCGCCGGATTGATAAGGTGACCGGGAAGATTTATAATGTGAATCCCGAAGGGGAGCCACAACCGCCTGCGGGAACGCCTGCCGAGGCGTTGCTGCAGCGTGATGACGACAAGCCAGAAGCGATTGCAAATCGGTTGGTGGTATATCGCCAGCAAACGGAGCCACTCATTGCGTTTTACAAAGGCAAAGGGATTTTGGCTGATATTAATGCCGGGCAGGATCTCGAAGGCATCGTGCGCGATGCGGAGAACGCGATCCGGTCGTAGTCTGTTTGTTTTGCCCTTTCTTTAAGGTGCAAAAGCGTTATGCGTTTGTGCCAAGGGGGGTGGAACTGTTGGAAAGCGGACGCACGGGAGTGCGTCCCTCCAGGGATGTGCGGACGCATGGGAGTGCGTC
>SKVN01000118.1 GCA_007129405.1 Kiritimatiellia bacterium | reverse complement strand
TAAAGGTTGTTCGAAAACAGCAAGTCTTGCAACCAACTTTGTTTGACTTACTGGATGTTCTTAGTTTTCCTCATTCGGAATCGCTTGCAGATGCTATTGAAGCCTTGTCAGAGGTCAATACGACAGAAGAACGGGGTGCTGTTTTTACACGTAGTGAAGTTGTTGGTTTTATTCTTGATTTGGTCGGGTATCTACCATCAAAACCTTTGCATCAGCACCGCATTCTTGAGCCTTCGTTTGGCGAAGGTGATTTTCTGTTGCCTATGATTGATCGTTTGCTGGCGGCTTGGCTTAAACATGGTGGAGCGATGGCGGATGCTGTTTCGCAGCTAGGTAGGGCTATATGTGCAGTAGAACTGCATCGCGAAACGTTTGTTTCCGTTCGGCGAACCGTTATCAACCGACTGGTAAAGGAGGGGTTTGCGGTAGAGGTGTCGGTATCGCTTGCGGATCAATGGTTGCGACAAGGTGACTTTTTGCTCGAACCCATGACTGGTGATTTTGACTTTATTGCTGGAAATCCCCCTTACGTAAGGCAAGAACTGATACCCGCCCCTTTATTGACCGAATATCGGCGTCGCTACCAGACCATGTATGATCGCGCCGACTTGTACATAGCCTTTATCGAACGATCTCTGTCGCTACTTTCGCAAAGTGGTGAACTCGGTTTTATTTGTGCTGATCGCTGGATGAAAAACCGTTACGGGGGGCCTTTACGCGAATATATCTCAAAAGGGTTTCATCTCAAAGTATATATTGATATGGCTGGAATACATGCATTTCTCACTGACGTGAGTGCTTACCCGGCAATCACGGTGATTTCCCGTTCACAAACGGGTTCCACTCGACTGGCCACTTGCCCTGCCATTGATAAAATGGTGCTTGCTGCGATTGCGGATGAAATAAGATTGCCAAAGCTTCCCAAGGATTCGTGTGTTCGTGAGGTGCATGGTGTTGTTAATGGTTCAGAACCATGGCTATTAGAATCCTCAGACCAAGTTTTGTTGCTCCGCAACATAGAACAAAGGTTCCCTAGATTAGAAGAGGCCGGATGCAAAGTTGGAATCGGAGTAGCAACCGGAGCCGATCAGGCTTTTATCGGAAAATTTGATGAATTGGATGTTGAACCGGATCGGAAACTCCCGCTGGTTGCGACTTCTGACATACAATCTGGCGAAGTTGCTTGGCGCGGGCAAGGCGTCATTAATCCATTTGCCGAAGATGGCAGCCTGGTTCCGCTTGAGCGATACCCGAAATTGGCTCGTTATCTTGAACAGCGCAAAGGGGTGGTGGAAAAGCGCCATTGTGCCAGGAAATCGCCCGACAATTGGTATCGGACAATTGACCGCATTTGGCCTGATCTGACAGGCAAACCGAAACTACTTGTCCCGGACATCAAGGGTAAAGCGCATGTCGTTTATGAATCAGGCAAGTTATATCCGCATCATAATCTATATTATGTCATTTCTGATACCTGGGATTTACGTGCCTTGCAGGGGGTGCTGCTTTCGAGTATTGCAAAACTTTTCGTAGCGAGTTATTCGACGAAAATGCGTGGTGGGTATTTACGCTTTCAAGCGCAGTACTTGCGTCGAATTCGCATACCGTTCTGGCAAGAGGTATCGGAGGATCTGCGTCGGGACTTGATTCAAGCCGCCCAAAATCGTGATATTGACGCATGTAATCGAGCGGTGTTCAAACTTTACGGGTTGAGTTTGGCAGAACGGTCTGCACTCGGCGGTAATGGAGAGTAAACATGGCGATAGACCTTGTAAACTATGAGCGTAGGACCCGTAAAGCCGTACGGGCATTCTGGGGCAGTCGCGACGCAGCCCGTCAAAAACAAGTTGAATCCGGGAAGTCCGATCAGGGGGAGCGCGCAGGAGTTACGGCGGGCAAGAACATGGATGGCTTTATTGATTTGATCCTTGATATTATCCGCGCCAATGGTTTGGCGCACGCCGACGTCCATCAGGATCGGGCTGTATTGACGTTACCCGGTTTCTTTCGACCAACCAAACTCTGGGATCTGCTCGTGATACACAAGGGTGTTTTAATTGCTGCTATTGAACTCAAGAGCCACATCGGACCTTCATTCGGTAACAATTTCAACAACCGGGCTGAAGAGGCGCTTGGCACTGCTCATGATTTATGGACAGCCTACCGGGAAGGTGCGTTTGGCAAACAACCCCGCCCGTTTGTCGGATGGCTGATGCTAGTGGAAGACGCTGCTGCATCGCGGTCTCCTGTCGGTATCCATTCTCCTCATTTTCCTGTATTCGAGGAATTCAAGAATGCCTCCTGTCTCCAACGCTATGATATGCTCTGTCAAAAACTTATCCAGGAGCAGCTCTACACAAGTGCAGCCGTAATAAACTCACCCAGAACGGCTGCGCGCAGTGGTAAATACTCTTCGCTTTCTGACATGACCAGTCTGAAAGCCTTTGTCGCTGCACTTGCCGGGCATATCGCGACGGAAGCAGCTAGGCTCGATTAATGGATAGGAGGGCGCAGGTTTTGTAGGTTTTCAGATTGGAGGTCACAAATTGTGTCTTCCAATTCTGACAAGATGGGGTGGTGCCGGCAGAACCTCAGATAGTGTGTCCCTTTGTTTTGTATTGGTGGACGCGTGGGTGTCATATATTGGCGGTATGGTGCCTCCACGCCGCGCGGTCCATCGATGGAGATTCGCCCGCGTCCGGTAGATTGCGAGAAATGGATCGAGCAAGCCGGATTCGCGCTGGTCAAGCGCAACATCGATTTGCCACCTTACCACTACGGGCTTCTTGCCAAAAAGTATCCTTGAAGTCAGCTAGATAAAGGCGCGGGGAATGCTGCTGCGATGGCTTTGTTGCTTTACGTGTGCAGGGGGGATTGCTTAGAATGCCACTGATTCGGTTGCGAATATCCTGTCATGTTTTTGTGGGCACTGGGAGGTTCGTTGCTGTGCATCATTTTTGAATGTGTATGAATGGGGGGACGTACGATGGCAACGCTTCAAACAGAATATCTGGGTTTACAATTGAAGAACCCGTTCATTGCGTCGAGTTGTGGCCTTACCGGGACGCTGGCGGGGGTTGCAGAATGTGCTCGCAGTGGAGCTGGCGCTGTGGTGCTGAAGTCTCTTTTCGAGGAGCAGATCGACGCTGAGCTTGGGGCAGTTATGGATGCGAACCTTGCCGTGCATCCCGAAGCACAGGATTATCTGAGCGGGCTGGGAAAGGTGCATGGTCCGGACACGTATCTGAAGCTCATTGCGGATGCCCAAACCGAGACGGATATTCCAATTATTGCCAGTGTGAATTGTATTTCGAATAAGTGGTGGGGCGATTATGCACGGCAAATCGAGCAAGCGGGTGCCGCTGCGCTGGAATTGAATATCGGGACGATTCCGAGTATGCCCGCGCCGGATAGTCATGCATTAGAAGAACAGATGGTGGATACGGTCCGTGCGGTCAAATCGCAAATCAAGATTCCGGTGGCCGTCAAGCTAGGACCCTACTTTACGTCACTACCGGCTGTGGTTGAGCGTCTGGTCGAGGCTGGTGCAGATGGCCTGGTTTTGTTTAATCGTTTTTACCGGTTGGATATCGATACGGAGAAGTTAACGTTTATTACCGGCAAGATGACAAGCCAGCCCGAAGAATTGCATTTGTCGTTGCGCTGGGTGGCCTTGCTGTCGCCGCATGTGTCGGTTCCGATTTCCGTTTCTACGGGGGTGCATGAGGCGACGGATGCGATCAAGGCGATTCTTGTCGGGGCCCGGGTGGTACAAATGGCTTCGGTGCTCTACCGCAAGAAGACAAAATATCTGCAAACCTTGGCGGAGGAAACCTTAGCATGGCTGGATCGGCATGGCTTTGCATCGCTTGATGCCATTCGCGGTCAGCTTTCCGGCTCCAATTCGGCGGCGCAGGAGGTTCTCGGGCGCATTCAGTATATCAAGGCGTTGACGGGCGTTTCCTGAAAGGCATCATGCAAGATCTTTTTTAAGACATTACAGCAGATTGTAAGGACGAAACCACATGCACCGGATCAAGAAATTTCCGATAGGCGGCATTCATTTACCAGAGCGCAAGGCGTTGACAACGGAACTTCCGGTTACGGTTGTTGTGCCGGACTGTACAATTGAGATTCCGCTGCGGCAGCATCTCGGGGTTCCTTGTCGGGCCGTGGTTGCGGCGGGTGACGAAGTGCGTATCGGACAATTGATCGGCATGAATGATCAGGGATTATCGGCCCGTGTGCATAGCAGTGCAAGCGGGCGGGTGCGCGAGATTACCACACGCGAAATGGTTGATGGTAGCAAGGTTAGTGTTGTTGTCATCGAGCCTGCGCAGACGGCTGATTGGAAAACACAAATTGGCGCATGGCTGAACGGTGATGCCGCATCATCGCAGGAAGATGTTCCTCCGCCAGATGTTGTGATCCAGCGTGTTGAAGAAGCGGGAATTATTGGCATGGGCGGTGCTGGCTTTCCGACGCATTTGAAGCTCGGGGGCAAGCATGGTCATGCCATTGATACGGTTATTATCAATGGGGCCGAGTGTGAGCCATTTATCACGACGGACGACCGTCTCATGCAGGAGCATGCCGCAACGGTTTTTCGCGGATTAGAGATCATTCGTCGCACGGTCGGCGCGGCAAAAGGCTATGTAGCTTGTGAAATCAACAAGCCTGCGGCCATCGCTGCGTTGCAGCAAGAGGCGGCGCATTGGCCGCATTTAGAAGCCGTACGTCTGGATACGCGTTATCCGCACGGTGCGGAAAAGCATTTAATCAAAGCGGTACTGAACCGTGAAGTGCCTACCCGTCAGTTACCGATGGCGGTCGGTGTTGTTGTGAATAATGTACAGACGGCCGTGGCCATTGCGGCTGCGGTCGATCGTGAGCAGCCGCTGATTGCGCGCGTACTGACGGTAAGTGGGCCCGCCATTCGGAATCCAGGAAATTTTCTGGTACCGATCGGTACGCCGATCCATTGTTTGATCGAGGCAGCCGGTGGCATGTCGTCCGAAGATGCCATCGTGATCGTTGGCGGACCTATGACGGGTGTCGCGACGAAAGATCTGGATCAGCCGATCACGAAAAATACATCTGGTATTGTTGTGATGCCATCTTCCGAGTATGCCGACCGTAGTTGTGATCCGTGTATACGTTGTGGTCGCTGCGTCGAGGTGTGTCCGATGTATTTGCAGCCGAATCGGATTACGGCGGCAGTCAACAATGAGATGTTTGATGTTGCGCAGGATTTGGGTGTGGAAGACTGCATTCTGTGCGGAGCCTGTTCGTTTGTGTGTCCGTCGCGCCGTCCATTGTTGCAATGGCTGCGCACGGGCAAGGCGCATGTTGCGCAGCATGCGACTACACGCTGATGCATTCCGGCTTTTTTATGGGCTGAGCTATGTTCTGTCTGTAGACGGGCCAGGCTGGAGCCTGGCGTTCCCAGGACCGGACCGGAACTGGTTGGGGGCTGGTGTTTCCAGGAAGCAAAACGCTCCAGACTCGGGTGAGTCCGGAGCGCGTATGATATCACGGCACTTTAGAACTGCAGGTGCCATTCGAGGAGAATGGTATCTGATGAGCCATCCACAGCATGGTTCTCGTTGAGGTAATTGAGGCGGGTTTTCCAGTCGTGTCCATGATGGTACACATTCAGGCCCAGACCCCATTCTTCGAGTTCTGTGTCGGGGTCGTCGCTGTCCAGGCGTAAGCGTGACCAGCGGCCGACGAGCTCAAGCTGTTTCGGAATAACGAATGCGCCCGCACTGACCATGGTTGCCCAACCATCATAGGAGTCGACGTCTTGGTCATCCGGCGATACATTGCGCCAGTAGCCATCGGCAACAAGCGAGAATCCGCGATAGGCGAGGCGTGCATCGATGGTTCCGGTCACCCAATCGGCGAGATCGTTGTCGTCATCCGAGCGTCCGAGTGCCCAGCCGCGCAATTCATTATCCCAGGCTCCCTGCACACCCCCGCCGATACTGAGTTGAAGCTCTTCAGAATAGGCATAATCGCTCTCTTCGCGGGGAAGTGCGCCGAGCAGTGCCCATTTTGCACGTGCCGAGGCCATATTCCCATCGCTATTGCTGCGGTCGACGTTGCGTCCTGCACCATCAAAAACGCCGACTGCATAACCGACAGTGCGGTCAAGAACGGTGCCGTGGGCCATGACACCCAAGTCACGTCCAGCCAGAAATCCGAAAGTTTCGCTGGGCACGCCGCGCTCGGCAAAGTGTTGACGGCGAGGGCCAACATCGCGATGCCATTGGAAGGGAACCGTGAATTGTCCCATGCGTATTTGGAGTGAGGAATTGACAGCATAGTTGATCCAGGCATCACGCAGATTGCTGGTACGTGCATGCTCTGACATGACGCGATAGGTTAACTCTGGTGTGATGACATGTCCGCGAATGTCGAGACGCAGGCGCCGCAGTGTGAATGAGCTCGTGTCTTCCGCATCGCTGCGGTACTCGTAGCGCGGCTGGATCCAGCCACCGATGTGCATGTAATTGAGTCCATCGGGACTTTCGAGATAGAACCCGCGGTCCCATCCTGCCAAGGGGCGACTTTCGGTTTCCGCCGCGTCTTGTGCTTGCACACCACTTATCGCGATGCCGAGCAGGCCGACTCCTATCCATGCTGCAAGTTTCGTCATTTTCTGTGACTGCATAGTCCCACCTTTCTTTCTCTTTTTTCCTGTCTGCAGCCGCGACGAGCAACTGCTACGAAATGATTAACGTTCGCTGTTAGAGCATCACGAAGCCGAATAAAAGTAATGCAAACACGCCCATGGCAAAAAGTAGCACCGGCAGGGTTTTGAAGATACGGTTGGCTTCCGACATGCCGATGGCTACGTGGACGACTGATAACAGAATGCTGGCCGCGACAAAGCCCAGGGCCAAGCCAACCGCTAGGGCGGTTTGTTGTCCCCACTGCACATACTGCGCGACGAGAAGGGGAGACGCCGCCATCGGGAATAGTGCGATGACGGTTTTGGGTAGCCCGAGCCACTCGCCTTGCAAATCGCCCCAAGCATGTAAAATGCTGATGCCGGCAGCGGTCGCCAGCGCGACCCATAGCGGTTGCCATGCTGCATGGGTATGGGATATGGCGGCTCCACCCAGCAGGCCGGCAAAGAGTAAGACGAGTCCGCATCGGATGGCAGACAGCATCGCGCGTTGGCCGGTTTGTTCTGCGAGGACGAGGGCGAAGAGTGCGCCAGCCGGGATGACAAACACCGCATTGTTGGCGAACATAGCATCGAGAAATATGCGTGTGATTGCGCTCATGCTGGGGATCCTCCTGTCCGGGCGGATTTTGCGTTGGGGATCCACCGCGAGAGTAAGGCGGTTGCCCCCAGCAACAGAAATGCGCCCACGGGGCTTTGGAACATCTGTGCCGGTGTGACATATCCGGTGACCAATAAGCCTGCAAATTTACCTTGTCCGAGGATCTCACGTATGGCTGCCAGTGCCAACATCAAGAAGATAAAGCGTGCTTGCAGGGAGGCAACCTCCCGCAGGGTATGAGGTTTGGATGCCGATAAAAAGACGATTGGCGTTAAGCCGGACAACTGGAGGAATAGGATGTCGGTATCGGCTAAGGGAAATGCAAAAGGTGCAATGGTTCCAAGGAACCAGGAAAGCGCACCTGCCAGAACCATCAGGAGCATCCAACGAGTGGCGCCGGAATATCCAAGCCGCACAGCCTGCAGTTTCTGCAATGCGAGGTCGCACCCGCCAATCAGGGCGGTCGCGGCCAGGACAATGACGGTTGCCGCGAGCGCGGTATAGATGCCAGCGGTAGTTGCCAAGAGCGGAATAAACCCCAGCAAGATAACCTTTTCTGTTTGGTTTTGTGGTGTAATCATCGTGTTACTCTCTTTAGTTGTCCAAGGCGTTTTGCACAGCTTCCAGAAAACCGCGACTTGAGCTGGTGGCGCCGGAGACGGCATCGATATCTAGGTTTTGTTGTGCCAAGATGGCATCAATTAATCGCGGAAAGGCTGGCTCCGCAATGCGTTGGGTTTCGCGGTGCTCGAGTACTTCGATATTTTCAATTTGGCCGTTGGCTACTTTTACGTATACGCGAATGCTGCCCTGATATCCGCGCCCAGTCCCGATTTTTTCGCCATCCTGTAGTACCAGAGATCGTGGTGGTGGGGCGGGCTCCTCGCGGAATTTGAGTGCGCTTTCAATGGCGCTTGCGACCGCTCGGGATGACACGGTTGCGCCCGTAATGGCGTGCAGTCGGTCGACGGCGAGGTGGGGATACTGTGTATTGAGGCGGAGAAATTGTCGCAAGAAAGACGGTCGGCGAATCAATCCGCCTAACGTGGCGCTTTCGTTATGCTGAATCACGCGCAGGCCGACAATGCGCTCATCGTTATCCAATACGGTCAGCATG
>SKVN01000175.1 GCA_007129405.1 Kiritimatiellia bacterium | reverse complement strand
GATGTTTCCAGTCGCGGTAGAAAACAGGTAGTAGGCCTATGGTTGCAATCAGCAACCGCATCGCTGAAAGCATGATAGGATGTACCTGACTATTACGAATAAAAATGGCAGCCGTTGAGCACGCAAAGACACCAACAAAGAGTATGATAATATGACGTGTCATGGTGCATGACTATCGTGGATGGATGCAGAAGCTTCAACCTAAAACGGCATTTGAAATGCAGAAAGAGATGTGAGAGGGCATGATGCATACAGAAGGTATTGGTGTTCAGATGTTCCCCTGAAGGGAGAAAGCAAGCCATCCTTACGACATTGGGCGGCGTACGTTGTGTCGCAGGTTAACCGAAATACAAAGGTCATCTGTGTCGCAGATCCGACAAGGTTGATTTGGAAGGGTGACGGTTTGGTTGTCACTGTTGGAAGATATTCTGTGTGGGTAGTGGAAACCATGATTTTTGTATATTTGCTTGTGGTGCGTTGACATCATGCACGTGCAATCCTACAATTCCCCTATACTGCGGTGGGGGTGTAGGCTCTGCGGAATGGGGGAAGCATGAGAACGAAAATTTTGCGCTGGATCAAGCTTGGTCTATGTTGTGTTGGTGTATCGATTGCGTCGGTGCATGCTGAAACTCATGAGCCATCCGTATTCGATATGAGTCTGGAAGAGCTCTTAGGTTTAAAAGTTACGGTGGCATCCAGACGAGATGAAATGGTGCGAGAGGCGCCCGCTGTGATGACCGTTGTCACGCGTTCAGATATTGAGACGCTTGGCGCACGTAATCTATTGGATGTGATCAATCGTTTGCCGAGTATGCAAGTGCTGGGCCATGCTGGCTTCTATGGCAATAGAGTTCAGCTCCGTTCTCAACCTAATGCAGCCATGGATCGTCGCACCTTGATTTTGCTCAACGGACGGCCTGTACGCGAGAATGTGAATGGCGGGAATAATGCGTATTTTTATTTAGGGTTTCCGATTTCGGTGATTGAAAGCATCGAGATTGTTCGTGGTCCAGGCTCGGTATTGTATGGCAGCAATGCTTTTGCCGTGATCAATATAAGGACACGCCAGACAGCCTCGCGCGAGCCTGTTTATGAAGTGGGGATAACATACGGCACGTTTAACACGGTTGATTATAATGCTTTGTTGATGGGGCGTACAGGCGATGATGTGCATTATTTGGCGGCCGCGCGTATTTCTCGCAGCGAAGGGCCTGAAATTACATGGACGGATAATGCGGGAAGGCGAGATGCACTACATTACAGTGATGATTCTGATGCCGTGTATTTTAATGTGGGGCATGATGGACTTAGCCTGCAAGCTGCTTATCATCGTTACATTCCAGGAAAATTTGGAACATTAGGCACATTGACGGATGCAATTTATATAAGCGAGGTTGAGACGTTTTTTGCAGATGCAGGCATTTCGATCGATGTTCATGAGAACCTTTCTGCGCATCTTAATCTGACTTTGAATACGTTTGATTGGTATGGTAGCGATGATGGCTCAACGTTCTTTGCCCGGAGAAGATCCCGGAATTTGATCACCGAGCCCATGTTGCGCTATGAGCCTATTGAAGATTTCAATCTCGTTGTGGGGGCTACCGTCGAGTATGATAGATTTGGAGGGCGGGAGCTATTGGATCATAGCCGTTATCACCATACTGTTTATACGCAGGCTGACTATCTGTTTGGGGATTGGTTCAAGCCATTGGTAGGATTGCAGTACAACAAGACAGAGGATGTTAGCGGGAATTATTCGCCTCGTCTTGGTGTTGTGATGACGCCTGGGCAGCATTGGGGGATTAAGCTGTTGTATAGCGAGGCCTTTCGTCGGGCGTATGCCGTCGAAGGTTATCTGGATAGTGCATTTTTGTTAGGGTCTCCGGATCTTGATCCTGAAACCATAGCTACATATGAAGTGCAGGTAAGCTATCAGAATAGCATCGGGCAGATTGATCTTACCGCCTTTCGTAACAAGCAAAACGTAATTGAAGTGGATGGTAATGTTCGTCCCCTGCAGTTTATCAATCATCCGGGACATATAAAAACAGAGGGGCTAGAGTTGACTTCCAGAGTTGATCTAGGGAGACACTGGAAAGCACTTGGGTCTGGTATGATTCAATCCACGGATTATCGTATTGATGAGCCTCTGATTGAGCCGAATTATCCGGATTATATGCTCAAAGGTGGCCTCATGGGCAAATATGGAGATGTTGATGTTGGTCTATTCAATAGTTACTTTTCAAGCGGTTCCTGGCGTCATGGTGCTTTCAATAATCTACAAGTCAACTGTTCGGTCGATGTGTCCCGTCGTCTAGGGTTGTCAGAAAATCAAGTTAGGTTATCGCTTTTCGTCGACAATATGCTGGATGCTAAGCTTTCCAGTTATCCGTCTGACGTTGGCGAAGATGAGCCGCTTCCGCATTATTACGGGCGGCGTATGTATGCAAGTGTCCGCGTATCATGGTAAATTGATATTTTGGGGATCAAGGGGGGGGGAGAAGGTATGAGAGGAATCAAAACATATTTTGTCCGAAAAACGGGCTTGTGGATGGCTTTGCCGTTCCTGGTGGTCGGGCTTATGATGGCGGTTTCTGTCGTACCTGCATATGCCGCTCCGGCGCCGGCAGGGAGTGCCGCAACAGAAGCGCCTTTTTTCCGGGAGTACGAAATTAAGGCTGGGTTTATCTACCGTTTTATTTCTTTTGTATCGTGGCCGGAAGATCAACCACAGGACACGATTACAATCGGCATCTTTGGAGAGAATCCATTTGGTGATGCATTCAAATCAATAAATGGAGAAACGGCGGGGGACCATGTTGTACGGGTTAAATACTTTCGTGCTGACACGGACTATGAAGAATTAAAATCCTGTCACATTCTTTTTATTGCGGATTTGAAAGATGATGCTTTGAAGGATCTTTTCGAGGCACTCTCTGATAGTCCGGTTCTGACCATCGGCGACAGTCGCGGGTTTATTGATAAGGGCGGCATGATTGGTTTCGTGCGGCAGGATAGGCGTCGAATCGGAATTGAAATTAACACTGCGGCTACAAAACAGGTTGGGCTGACCATACGGTCCATGTTGAAGCGTATAGCGGGTCGGATTATCGAGAGTGTGCCGAATAGTCTCATTAATGTTTTTCATGTGAAATTTGCATGTTAAGTGTTCCAAATACCACTTGTGCAGATGGCCTGTTTCTGCACGTCTCAACGATTCGTCGTAAGTTAGCGGCGATCATTGTTGGGGTAAGCGCTGCGGCACTGGTTTTGGCTGGGGTCTTGATTTATTTCGGTCAGGTGACGGTGTTTCGTCGCAACATGGCTGAAGATCTTTTGCTGCAGGCTCGTGTTGTTGCAAACAATTCGCTTGCCGCGGTTTCTTTTCGCGATTCGGATGATGCGATGCTGGTTCTATATTCCTTGTCAGGGCGAGCCTCGCTAGCTTATGCGGAAGTAAGGACAATGGATGGAGAAGTCCTTGGAGAATATCGTCGGGATGCTTTTGAGGATTCTCCCCAGTCATTTGTGTCTGAAGGTGAGCATGCCTTCGACGAAGATTGGCTGTTGGTGCAAGTGCCCGTTGTTTTGGAGGGTGATACGATCGGGAGGGTCTTTCTTCAATCGGATTTGGCAGAATTAGAGGTCTTTCGGCGTCACGTTTTCAAGACGATTGTTATCAGTTTGTTGACGGTTTTTCTTTTGGCGTCGATTATCTCATTTAGGCTGCGGAAGATCATTTGCACTCCCATTGAGCATTTGACAGAGATTGTGCGGGATGTTTCGCGGCGCCGCGATTATTCCATACGTGCCACGCATAGTAGCACAGATGAAATCGGGGTGCTGGCAAATGCCTTCAACGAGATGCTGGCGGAAGTAGAGTTGCGTGATGAACAGGTGAAAGAGCGTGAGCAAAGGGCGCAAGAATATCTGAATATCGCGGGCGTGATGATTATCGCTTTGGATCGTAGCGGTGTGGTTACGCTGATCAACCCTAAGGGTTGTGAAGTTCTTGGATGTAAGGAGCATGAAGTTCTGGGGAAAGATTGGTTTGCAAGCTTTGTGCCTGCTTCGGTTCGTGAGAGTCAGCGAAGCAGTTTTTCTGAATGGGTTGAAGGCGAATCGGTCATGATGAGAAAATGCGAAAACCTGATTTATGACAAGGCAGGGAACGAGCATTTAATGGTCTGGAATATCAGTTCCATACGCGATGCAGACAGAGGTGTAGTCCGAATGTTGCTGTCGGGGGAGGATGTTACAGAGCATCGAAAAGCAGAAAAACGGGAGGCTGCTTTGCGGGAGCAACTTGCAAGGGCTGAACGCATGAAATCGATCGGTGTTCTCGCGGGGGGCGTCGCGCATGATTTGAACAATATTCTTGGCCCTTTGGTTGCATTGCCGGAGTGTATGCAAGAAGATCTTCAAGCTGCTCTGCAAAATGATACAGGGGCGCAAGCCATGGTACAAGAATCTCTGGGAATTATGCAAGAATCCGCACTGCGGGCTGCCAGTGTCGTACAAGATCTTTTGGCCGTGAGCAGGCGTGGTCATTACAAAAGGGTGCCTTTAGATATCAACAAAATTCATTGTTTGTCGACAACGGGCGGCAGTTTGCTTGATTTGCAAAAAGCCTATCCGCATGTCACCTTTGATATGCATATATGCCATGAAGATCTGATCATACTTGGCTCGGAGGTTCATCTGTGCCGCGGTATCGATAATCTGCTTCGAAATGCGGCTGATGCCATTAAGGTTCAAGGAACGGTTGCGGTCACAACATTCAAAAAATCTTTGTATATGCCATACGATGGATATCAAGCCATACCGGCGGGGGATTATGCTGTTATTGAAGTGTCTGACAATGGATGCGGAATGGAACCAGCAGTTTTAAACCGTGTTTTTGAACCATTTTACACCCAGAAGAAGAAGACGGGTCGTAGCGGTAGTGGTCTTGGGTTGTCAATCGTGCATGGTATTGTAGATGATCATGAGGGATACATCGATGTTGAGAGTACGCCGGGAGTTGGGACTACATTTCGTTTGTATTTTCGGTTAACCGATTTCCAGACAGAAGAGAAGAGGGAAGATGAAAGTACGTTAGTGCTTGGTGCAGGGCAGGTATTGGTTGTAGACGATGAGCCGGGGCAACGATATCTTGCAAGCAGTTGTTTGACGCGTTTGGGGTATACCGTCAGCTTGGGAGAAAATGGTCGGGTGGCCTTGGATATGTTTGCAAAAGCAAAGGAACAGGACCAGCCATCGCCCTATGATTTGGTTATCTTGGATATGATCATGGAGCCTGGTTTCGATGGGTTGGATACGTTGCGGGCCATCACAGAACTATACCCTGAACAGAAAGTTTTAATTGTAAGTGGCCATGCTGAAAATGATCGGATCGCGGCCGCTTTGACAATTGGGGCCCAATGGTTACACAAGCCCTATAGTATCAATGATTTGGCCTCAACTGTGGCGAAGATGTTGCAACGCGAAATGGCTTTATAGGACTGGTGGTAACCTGATAATGGGCTCTTGCCCCTCGATTTGCCATTTCTCTACGGGCGTAGATGAGCCGTTAACCCAATATAGGTTTGAGAAGGGATCTTCTCGCTTCTGAGCAGATATACATAATGCATTATCATGTAACCTTTGCAATCGCTTTGCTATGGCTTGCCATACGTAGCTCGGAGCCGAGTTGGGTTGTGCGTCCCGCCCTGCTTCGCTAAAGCTTCGCAGGGTATACTTCGCTCTCCGCGATGCTCCGTGCGAAGTATGGTCGGGGTGACTGGATTTGAACCAGCGACTTCTACGTCCCGAACGTAGCGCTCTACCAGGCTGAGCTACACCCCGAATCAAGTGGAGGGGTACTGTATGTGGGTTTGTAGGACGGATCAAGTTTATTCATGGCGTCTTTGTTTTGCGTGTGGGATTGGAATGTGGTAGAGGTTGCCAGATGCCTGAGAGGATGCGGGGTAGGAACTTGAGTCGTGGCGGTAGAAGGTCGGTGGACGATTACGGGCGACGATTATGATGGACGATTGGTGGGGTGTTGTATTCTGTGGTCTAACAATGAAGTTACAGGCTTTTGAGGGGGATGAGACGGGATGATTGTGATAGCGGCGATTGATTTGAAGGGTGGGCGCTGTGTGCGTTTGCAGCAGGGGCGGGCTGACGCGGAGTCGGTGTATGACGCGAGCCCGGTGGAGGCCGCGTTGCGTTGGCAAGCTGAAGGAGCGCAACGATTGCATGTGGTAGATCTGGATGGGGCCTTCGAGGGGCGACCTGCTCATTTGAACGAAATTGCGTCAATTTGCGAAGCACTGGATATTCCCGTGGAGGTGGGTGGCGGCTTGCGCACGGATGATGATGTGCAGCAGGTGCTGGATGCTGGGGCCGCATGCGCTATCATCGGAACGCGTGCCTTTGCGGACCCGGATTCCTTGGGGGAGAGTGCAGCTCGGTTTGGTGATGCTTTGGCGGTTGGAATTGATGCGCGTGATGGTTTTGTGCAAGTGAAGGGTTGGGTTGAAACGACCTCGATGAAAGCCGTGGATCTGGCACGGAAGGCGGATGGTTTAGGGGTTTCGACTTTGATTGTTACGGACACGGCGACAGATGGCATGCTGGCGGGGGTGAATGCCGCAGCGATGGATGCTGTTTGCAAGGAAGTGTCGTGCAAGGTGATCGCATCGGGCGGCGTGACGGGCCCGGAGGATATTGAGAAATTATTGGCTTTGGGGCATGCGCATCTTTTTGGCGCCATAGCGGGCAAGGCTCTTTATGAGGGACGAACGACATTGGCGGCGTTGATGTCCGCCGCCCAACAGGAGTAGGGACTATGTTTACGGATGTAAAGCAAACACGTTTGTCGAATGGGATGCGGGTGATTACCTCGCGGATACCACACGTACAGAGTGCGGCTGTGGGTCTCTGGGTAGGGGCAGGTTCCCGGCACGAGCCGGAGAGGTTGGGCGGGATTAGCCATTTTCTGGAACATATGCTTTTCAAAGGAACGCAGAAACGGAGTGCGTTGGAGATTAGTCGGGCAATTGAGGGGCGCGGAGGCTATTTAAATGCTTTCACGCAGGAAGAGAGCACCTGCTATTATGCGCGGGTTGGTTATGATCGTTTGCCGGTTGCCTTTGATGTGTTAGCGGACATGCTTTTACATGCGCGCTGTAGTGCGGCAGATACAGCCAAGGAAAAACAGGTGATTCTGGAAGAGATGCGGATGTATGCCGATCAGCCGCAGCATGTGGTGCAGGAGTTGTTGCAACAATCGGTATGGCCGAAGCATCCTTTAGGGCGTCCGGTGATTGGTTCGGCGAAAAGCGTTGCGGCTATCTCGTCGGAGGATTTGTTGAGATACAAATCGCAGGCGTACGTGCCTTCGCGTCTCGTGGCTGCCTTTGCGGGATTGGTGGATCATGAAGCATGTGTTGCAATGGTAGCGTCGGCGTTTGGTTCGTTGGCTGCTGCCAAAGCCCCGCGTATACAATCTTTCCGGGATACGGTGAAGCCGATATCGGTGGTGCAGACAGGACGCGAAATAGAACAGAATCACTTGGCCATCGGTGTGCGGATGTTTGGGCGTGGTGATGAGCGGCGCAGCGTGCTGCGTGTGCTGAATGTGATTCTGGGTGAGAATATGAGTTCGCGTTTGTTTCAGATTGTGCGCGAGAAGTATGGTTTAGCTTATTCGATTCATTCGAGTGCCCATTTGCAAAAGGATTCGGGATTCCTGGTTGTGCAAGCGGGATTGGATCGCGAGCGGGGCGCAAAGGCATTGCAGTTGATCGGCAGAGAAATGTTGCGGTTTGCGGAAACGCCTGTGAAAGCGGCGGAGTTGAAACGGGCGAAGGATTTTGTGGTTGGGCAATTACGTTTGGGTCTGGAAAATACTTCGAGCCAGATGATGTGGATCGGGGACAATTTGCTTTCGCATGGTCGCTTTATTAATCCGAATGAGGTTATTGAGAAAGTGCGGGCTGTTACTACGGATGATATCTTGCGGTTAGCTCAGTCGTACTTTCGGCAATCCCGCCTTAGTGTGGCGGCGGTAACGCCGATGCAAGGGGGGGGGCTGCAGGAAACCGTTTTGCAGGAGGCATTGCAGGCGTTTCCGGCTTAGCCCTGGCCCCGAGGTGCCCCCAGATGATGCAGGCGTGAAACTACGTACACTTAATCGGGCACACTTACTCGTTTACACTTACTCGAAAGTCATTGCTCATGATATCGAGTAAGAGTAGGGGATTACGTGCAGGCGAGTAAGAGTAGGGTGGATTAAGTGTAGGCGAGTAAGTGTGCAAACAATGAAGTTACTGGCTAGGAGGCGAGGGTGCGGCGACCACTAACGATTCTTGCGCTCGTTTTTGGCGCGGGTACGGCTGCCGGGCTGGGGGATGTTCTGCCTTGGGTTACGCATGCGGCTTTGCTGGT
>SKVN01000083.1 GCA_007129405.1 Kiritimatiellia bacterium | reverse complement strand
TGATTCGCGAGCGGATGACGCTTTTTGATCCGACGACGGGAACGCTATCGCCACAACGGTTGGTGAATTCCAAGTCATTATCGGCTGTTGTGCAAGACTTCTTTGGTCGCAGTCAGTTGAGCCAGTTCATGGACCAAACCAACCCGCTTTCCGAATTGGCGCATAAACGTCGTTTAAGTGCATTAGGCCCGGGTGGTTTGAGTCGCGAACGTGCTGGTTTTGAGGTTCGCGACGTGCATAGCAGTCATTATGGGCGTATTTGTCCGATTGAGACGCCGGAAGGGCCGAATATTGGTCTCATTTCATCTCTCAGTATTTATGCTCATGTAAATGAGTTTGGTTTTATCGAGAGTCCGTATCGCCGTGTGGAGAATGGGCGGGTAACGGATCAAGTTGAGTTTTTATCAGCCGATAAAGAAGAGCGGTATATCATTGCCCAGGCGAATGCACCGCTGCAAGATGATGGTCGTTTTCGGAATCCGCTTGTTTCGGTTCGTCATCGCGGGGAATTTCTGGAAGTTCCTGGCAAAGATGTTGATTACATGGATGTGTCGCCGAAACAGGTTGTCAGTATTGCTGCCGGCATGATTCCGTTTCTGGAGCACGACGATGCTAACCGTGCCTTGATGGGCGCGAACATGATGCGTCAAGCTGTTCCGCTATTGCGTGTTGAGCGGCCTTATGTTGCAACTGGACTAGAAGAGCGTGCGGCGCGTGACTCGCGTGTAATGGTTCTGGCCGAGAAGGCTGGTATTGTTGCTTATGTTTCTGCCAAGCGGATTGTGGTTTCGTCGGATGGCAGTATGCCTACGAAGAAGACACCTGCGGATGCGTACCAGGAATATCGCTTGCAGAAGTTCCGTCGATCGAATGCAGGCACCTGCATCAACCAGAAACCGATTGTACGTTTGGGACAAAAAGTGAAAGCGGGGCAGACACTTGCTGATGGTCCTGCAACAGATCAAGGCGAATTGGCACTAGGGAAGAATCTGCAGGTCGCCTTTATGCCTTGGTCGGGCTACAACTTTGAGGACGCTATTCTCATCAGTCAACGTCTGGTGCGTGAAGATACGTTTACCTCTATTCAGATTCAGGATTTTGAAGTTGGTGCGCGTGATACGAAGTTGGGCCCGGAAGAGATTACGCGGGACATTCCGAATGTTGGAGAAGAGGCTCTTCGAAATCTTGGGCCTGACGGTGTTATCCGTCCTGGTGCCGAGGTACGTCCGGGTGATATTCTTGTGGGCAAGATTACGCCGAAGAGCGAAACGGAATTGGCCCCGGAGGAGCGTTTGTTGCGCGCCATTTTCGGTGAAAAAGCGGCCGAAGTTCGGGATACATCTTTAACCGTACCTAGCGGAACTTATGGTATCGTTATGGATGTTAAAGTTACGGCACACAAAGAAACAAAGAATGCGGATTCCTCTCCGGCTCAACGGAAGCGGCAGCGCAAAACGATTGAGGAAGATTACAAGGCGAAACGGCAAGAGTTGCAGAATGACTTGACAGAAGCATTGAGTAACATCTTGTTGGGCGAGAAAATACCCTTGGACGTAATTGATGTTGAAGCCGATGAAATCATTATTCCTGCTAATCGTAAGATTACGAAAACGCTTTTGCGGAAATTGTCAGCGGTTAGCGATCATATTCGGATCGAGAGCAGTCCGATCCAGATCAAGATTGATGACATTATAAGCGAATACAAACCTCGTTTTGCTGAGCTGGATGAAGAGTTTCAGAATTCGATCGAACGCTTGGAAAGTGGTGATGATCTTGATTCAGGCATTATCAAGCAGGTGAAGGTATATATTGCCGCTAAGAAAAAATTGTCCGTAGGAGACAAACTGGCAGGTCGTCATGGGAACAAGGGTGTGGTTGCGCGCATTGTGCCGGATGCAGATATGCCGTTTCTGCCGGATGGAACGCCAGTGGACATAGTGTTGAATCCGCTCGGCGTGCCTTCTCGTATGAATCTCGGGCAGGTATTTGAAACGCATCTTGGTGCTGCTTGTAAAGCTTTGGGCATGCATGCAGCTACACCTGTTTTTGACGGTATTGCCGAAAAAGCGATTGATGATTTGCTTGGCAAGGCTGGTTTGCCGGACGATGGTAAGAGTGTACTATTTGACGGTCGTACAGGAGAGCCTTTTGACCAGCGTGTTGTTGTGGGACAAATTTATATATTGAAATTGCACCACTTGGTCACTGACAAGATTCATGCTCGCGCTGTTGGCCCTTATTCTCTTGTGACGCAGCAGCCGTTAGGCGGTAAGGCCCAGTATGGTGGTCAGCGTCTTGGCGAAATGGAAGTGTGGGCACTGGAAGCGTATGGTGTTGCTTATGCCTTGCAGGAGCTGCTGACGGTAAAGAGTGATGATGTGAGCGGACGTACACGCATTTACGAATCGATTGTCAAAGGAACCAATACGTTGGATGCCGGTATGCCGGAATCGTTTAGCGTTTTGATTAATGAATTACGTGGCTTGTGCCTGGATGTACAAGTCGAGGGTGAAAAACGGAACAGCCTGCCACAATAAACGTTTGCAGCCGGGAGGAATAGAAATTGAATCCAATTTACGGAAAAGAAACAAGCTACCTGAACGATTTTGGTTCTTTTGATTCGGTCGGTATTACACTGGCCGAGCCTGAGACGATTCGTGCGTGGAGCCGTGGGGAGGTCAAGAATCCGGAGACGATCAATTATCGTACGTATAAGCCGGAGCGCGGGGGGTTGTTCTGTGAAAAGATCTTTGGCCCGACCAAAGATTGGGAATGTAGTTGTGGTAAATATAAACGCATTAAGCACAAGGGTGTAATTTGCGACCGTTGTGGTGTAGAGGTGACGCTTTCTCGTGTGCGGCGTGAACGCATGGGGCACATTGAGCTTTCCGTTCCGGTTTCTCATATATGGTTCTTTAAATGTACCCCGAGTCGTATCGGTCTGATGCTGGATATGACGGCGAGTTCTTTGGAACGGGTGTTGTATTATGAAGACTATATTGTAACGGATCCAGGCGAGACGCCCCTCAAGGAGCGCCAATTGTTGAGCGAGGCGGACTATCGTGAGGCCCGTGAAAAATATGGCGACGATTTTTCTGCAAAGATGGGCGCTGAAGGAATCCGTGAATTGCTCGCAAAGATAGATCTACAATCTTTGCTGGAAGAGTTGGAAGAACAAATTCAGAAAACGAAGAGCAAGCAGACACGGAAGAAGCTCTCCAAGCGGATGAAGGTTACCGAAGGGTTTCGCACGAGTAATACGCGTCCGGAATGGATGATTTTGGATGTTTTGCCGGTGATTCCGCCGGACTTGCGTCCGTTGGTTCCATTGGAGGGGGGGCGTTTTGCGACTTCGGACCTAAACGATTTGTATCGTCGTGTCATCAATCGGAACAATCGTCTGAAGAATTTGCAGCAGCTAAAGACGCCGGATGTGATTATCCGTAACGAGAAGCGCATGTTGCAGGAGGCGGTAGATGCGGTATTTGATAATGGTCGGCATGGTCGTGCCGTAACGGGTGCCGGGAATCGTCCGCTAAAGTCTTTGAGTGATATGCTTCGTGGAAAGGGCGGACGTTTTCGTCAGAACTTGCTGGGTAAGCGTGTGGACTACTCGGGGCGTTCCGTGATCGTTGTTGGACCTGAACTGAAACTAAATCAGTGCGGTCTGCCGAAGAAAATGGCACTTACTTTATTTGAGCCGTTTATCATTCGCAGATTGAAAGAGATGGGTGTTGTGCATACCGTGCGGAGCGCCAAGAAGTTGATTGAGAAGCAAACTGACGATGTTTGGGATATTCTTGAGGAAGTTACCCGGGACAAGACGGTTATGCTTAACCGTGCGCCGACCTTACACCGTCTGAGTATTCAGTCCTTTGAGCCTGTGTTGGTCGAAGGTGAGGCCATTCAAATTCACCCGTTGGTATGTACGGCGTTTAACGCTGACTTCGATGGTGACCAGATGGCAGTTCATGTGCCGTTGTCGGTTGAGGCTCAATTGGAGTCGCGTTTGTTGATGTTGGCCTCCAATAATATTTTTTCCCCGTCAAGCGGGCAGTCGGTAATGACCCCGACCCAGGATATTGCGCTTGGGGTCTACTATATGACAGCGCTTTCGCAAGCTGACCGTCTCGCGGTTAAACAAAATGGTTTGGAAGGTGAAATGCCGGAGCGGTTACCCATGTTTTCGGACATGGAAGAGGTGCATCTGGCATATGGAGAAGGTGCTTTTACGATTCATCAACGGATGCGTTTGAAGAATCCAGATTATGGCCGCGCTACAGCGTTTGGTGATCCTGATGTTCGCGTGATCGAGACTACGGTGGGACGTGTTTTCTTTAATGAGGTTTGGCCTTCGGAGATGGGCTTCATTAACAAAACCGTCAATAAGAGTGTTTTGGGTGATTTGATCTGGCATTGTCATAAAAACGCCGGACATGCCGCAACGGTAAAGGCACTCGACCTTCTGAAGAAGACAGGATTTGAGCAAGCGACTCGAGCCGGCATATCTGTTGGCATTGTTGACATGATTATTCCTCTTGAAAAAGAGCAGAAATTACAAGAAGCACGCGAAGAAGTCGGTAAGGTTCGCGAGCAGTATCGGCAGGGTGTGATTACGGATGGTGAGCGCTACAACAAGATCGTTGACATCTGGACGCATGCAACGGAAGAGATTTCGAATGCGATGTATACCTCGATTGATGAGAACACCAATAGTGACGAGATCAATCCCGTTTACATGATGGTGGATTCCAAGGCGCGTGGTAGTCGTCAGCAGATTCGTCAGCTTGCAGGTATGCGTGGTTTGATGGCCAAGCCTTCTGGTGAGATTATCGAGCGCCCGATCACAGCTAACTTCCGTGAGGGGTTAAGTGTGTTGGAATACTTTATTAGTACGCACGGTGCCCGCAAAGGTTTGGCTGATACGGCCCTGAAAACGGCGGACGCTGGTTATTTGACGCGTAAGCTCGTGGATGTTTCGCAGGATGTCATCATTATGGAGCCGGATTGCGGCACCGTGAATGGTATCGATATTATGGCCATTTCCGAGGGGGACGAGGATCTGGTGGGAATAGACAAGCGGTTGATTGGGCGTACGGCTCTCAATGATGTGCATCATCCTTTAACGAATGCGTTGCTGGTTGCTGCCAATGATGAAATTGATGAAATCAAGGCCAAAGCAATCAAGGATAGCGGTATAGACCGTGTGCGGATTCGCAGCGTGCTTACGTGCGAGAGTCGGGTTGGATTGTGTGCAAAATGCTATGGTCGCGATTTAGCGACAGGTCGCGCGGTTGAAATCGGGACGGCTGTTGGTATCATTGCCGCCCAGTCCATCGGGGAGCCAGGTACACAGTTGACGATGCGTACCTTCCATATTGGTGGTACCGCCAGTTCGGTCTTCAAACAGCCTGAAATTATTTCAAAGAATAAGGGTACGATCCATTATCACGATTTGCGTGTTGTTACGAATGCTGATGGTGATCTGGTCGTGCTTAACAAGAATGGTGCGGTCAGTATCCATGACGCATCCAATCATGAGTTAGAGCGCTATACCTTAGCCATGGGAACGGTGCTTCAGGTCGAGAATGGTGGCGCGGTCAAAAAGGGAATGTGTCTTGCAAAATGGGATCCCTACAGTGTACCGATTCTTGCCGAACAATCTGGCGTGATTCGTTTCCATGACTTTGTTGAGAATGTATCGGTAAAGAAAGAGGTTGATGAGGCCACGGGAATGAGCGGAACGGTTGTTCTCGACAGCAAGGAAAATCTGCACCCGCAGATTATTATTGAAGCCGATGGCGAAGGAACGGATCATGAGATTCTCGGGTTCTATAGCATTCCTGCTGGTGCCCACGTGGTGGTTAAAGAAGGCACTCCTGTTACACCTGGTGCCTTGCTTGCCAAGACGCCTCGGAAAGAATCCAAGACGAAGGATATTACGGGTGGTTTGCCGCGTGTTGCCGAGCTTTTCGAAGCACGTCAGCCGAAAGATGCCGCCGAGATCGCCAAGATCGAGGGTGTAGTAGATTTTGGTGAGAATCAGCGTGGTAAGCGTTGTTTGATTATTCGTGATGAAATGACGGGTGACACCGAGGAGCACTTGATTCCGATGGGGAAACACATCGTGGTATTTAAGGGAGATCGCGTGCGCAAAGGGCAGCAGCTTACCGAGGGTCCAGTGGTTCCGCAGGAGATCTTGGATGTCTGTGGTCCGCAGGAGTTGCAGGAGTATCTGGTGAACGAAGTGCAGCAGGTGTATCGTTTGCAGGGTGTAGAGATCAATGATAAGCACATTGAGGTGATCGTTCGTCAGATGTTGCGTAAGGTAAAAATCACGAATCCGGGGGATACCGAGTTCTTGTGGGGCGAACAGGTGATGCGTCAGTACTTTCTGGAGATTAACGAGAAGGCACTTGCGGAAGGGCGTCGTCCTGCTGAAGCTGCTCCGGCCTTGTTGGGTATCACGAAGGCGTCATTGGAAACCGATAGCTTCATTTCAGCAGCCTCCTTCCAGGATACGACACGTATTCTTACGGATGCGGCTACATTAGGACGTATTGATGAGCTGCGTGGCTTCAAGGAAAACGTGATTATGGGTCATCTCATTCCGGGCGGAACGGGGTTCCCGTCGAATCGTCAGATCAAACTGGTTCCCAAAGGCGATCAAGTTCCAGAAGAGGAATTAATCGATATTCAGGAGCAGGAAAGAAAATTTGATCAATTGTGGGATAAATAGCTTGAATGTAATAACGGGAATGTACTATAGTTCCCGCTCGCTTGTAAAACAGGGGATAAGAGTATGCCGACGATGAATCAACTGGTGCGCAAAGGGCGCAAGCCGGTAAAGAAAAAAACCAAGTCTCGTGCGCTAACGAAATGTCCGCAGCGCCGTGGTGTTTGCTTGCAGGTAAAGACGATGACGCCGAAGAAACCGAATTCGGCACTGCGTAAGGTTGCGCGTGTTCGCTTGACGACCGGTTATGAAGTCAGTGCCTACATTGGTGGCGAGGGGCACAATTTGCAGGAGCACAGCGTCGTGTTGGTACGTGGAGGTCGTGTGAAGGATCTTCCCGGTGTTCGCTATCATGTTGTGCGGGGTGCGCTTGATACGCTGGGTGTAAACGATCGTAAGCGGGGTCGCTCGAAATACGGGGTGAAGCGTCCCAAGGCCGCTAGTTGAGACGGAGTAAGAAGTTATGGCACGTAGAAGAAAAGCAGAACGGCGTGAAGTGTTAGCGGACCCACGGTTTAATAGTGAGCTCGTGGCGCGCGTAATCAATTACATCATGCGCAAGGGCAAAAAAACCACAGCCGAGCGTATCGTGTATGGTGCGTTAAGTCGCATTGAGGAAAAGTCGGGTCAGGATCCTTTGGGCGTGTTGATTCGGGCGATTGATAACATCAAGCCGCGCGTGGAGGTTAAATCCCGTCGTGTTGGTGGTGCTACGTATCAGGTTCCGGTAGAAATCAGTGAGCGTCGCCAGTTGGCATTAGCGCTTCGTTGGTTGGTGATGTATTCCCAGGGGCGGCGGGGTATGCCGATGGAGCAGGCCGTGGCGTTGGAATTGCTGGATGCGTTCAACAATCAGGGGAACTGCATCAAGAAACGTGAGGACACGCATAAGATGGCGCAGGCGAACAAGGCCTTCGCGCATTATGCGTGGTAAGTAAAAATTTTGTTCTTTGAAATCGAGTAACAAGTAAAGGTGCGGGCTTGAGTAGTCAGGCAGTATCACAGCGCGGTATGTCTTCTTCTGGTCGTGAATCCAGCGGTCGCAGCCGCGGTCTGACGCAAGTCCGGAATATCGGGATTATCGCGCATATTGATGCCGGCAAAACCACCACCACTGAACGCATACTCTTTTATGCGGGTCGTGTGCACAAACTTGGTGAAGTGCATGATGGGAATACAGTGATGGATTGGATGGAGCAGGAGAAAGAGCGTGGTATCACGATCACAAGTGCTGCCACAACGTGTTATTGGTTGGATCATCAGATTAATATTATTGATACACCAGGACATGTTGATTTCACGGTTGAGGTTGAACGTTCGTTGCGCGTACTAGATGGTGCCATTGGTGTTTTCTGTGGCGTAGGTGGCGTGCAACCGCAATCTGAAACGGTTTGGCGGCAAGCATCGTACTACAAGGTTCCGCGATTGATATTTATCAATAAGATGGATCGGATGGGTGCTTCTTTTGATACGGTTGTCCGTGAAATCCGGGAACGTTTAGGAGCAAATGCCATTCCCTTGCAGTTGCCATGGGGAGAAGAAGAAAACTTCCGCGGTGTGATCGATTTGATACATATGAAAGCCTTGTCGTTTGAAGACAGCTCCTTAGGGGTTGTGATTCGACGAGAAGAGATTCCCGATGCGTTACGTGCGGCTGCTGAAGCGAGCCGCGGAGAACTTGTTGAAAAGGTAGCGGAACTGGATGAAACCGTTCTAGAAACCTATCTCGAAGAGGGCGACCTGTCTGCCGAAGTCCTACAAGCAGGCATACGGCGGGTTGTGGTCTCTAACGAGATGACACCTGTTTTCTGTGGATCTTCTTTAAAGAACAAAGGCGT
>SKVN01000086.1 GCA_007129405.1 Kiritimatiellia bacterium | reverse complement strand
TGCGCTGGGCCTCACGACCGTCCTCCCCCTGCTCATACTCGTCATCCTCACGCTAATCGGCGTCTGGTTCAAAAACAAACATCATCACATTTCACCCTCCTGAATAATACCGACCCCCCAACACGCATATGTTAGCTTTTCGGTTTTCATCTCCTGCCGATTCCATTATCCTGCGTATGGCTGCAGAAAGGGATTGATGAGCGAGCAGAACATACAGACACCGCGCAAGGCACTGAACAAGGCATACCTGCAATCCGATCCCGCCGCCGACGTCCAGCCCCTCGAAACCCAAATCGACCACCTCGTCTACCACCTCTACAACATCACCCCCGAAGAAACCGCAATCGTGGAAGGTGCGAATAAATGAGTGAACAGGCAGAAGCCAAACGGCATGTATTGGGATCAGAGCCTGCCGAGCGCATATTCGGCAAGCACAGCGGATTCCGCAATCTGCGGGCCTACCAACTGGCCGAACTCTGCTACGATTTCACCTGCCGCTTCTGTGAACGTTACATTCCTTTGAAAGATCGTCATCACGACCAGATGGTCCAGGCGGCTCGCAGTGGCTTCCAGAACATACGCGAAGGCAGTGAGCTCAGCGCCACCACCAAAAAGCTTGAACTCAATCTGACAAACGTGGCACGCGGAAGCCTTGGGGAACTCCATGCGGACTACAAAAAATATCTCCAACGCAAACAGCTTCCACTGTGGGAAACCCAGGACCCCAAACTTTTTGCAGAAGCACGGAACCTCCGCCCCGACACACTCGAACAAGCTGCCAACTGGGTCAACCAGTCCGGATGTCGGCAAACCGCCGAAGAACGCGCCGCCAACCTCGGCGCAGTGCTCTCCGCCCAAGCGCATTATCTCGTAGAAAAGCTCATGGCCCGCCAAGCCGAAGACTTCGAAAAAGGCGGCGGATTCTCCGAACGACTATACCAGGCCAGAACCGCCCACCGGCAAACAGGGGAGAACAGACAGAAAGGACAAAACAAGTGAACGCTATGCATTTTCCCGTCTGTCTCTTATGTCTGTTTGCACATGGGGAGAACCCAGATCAAAAGCAAGAGATCGAAACGCTCTTCGACCGCATCCTCGCCGCCAAGCAATCCGATCCCATCGCCGACGTCCAACCCCTCGAAACCCGAATCGACCACCTCGTCTACCACCTCTACAACCTCACCCCCGAAGAAATCACAATCGTGGAGGGTGGCGAGTGAAAATATGATTGGATTCGCGGAGTCATTTAGCTACTATATAGACAGATCTGGAATGGGACTACCCGTTCGGTGAAGGGCTACTAGGACAACCTGGTGGCCCTTTCGCTTTTATCCGGGTAGATCTTTAAACCGTGCTCGATAATTTTCCCATTCGCATCTTTCCAGAATTTATCCTGCAAGATCGCAGCGGTTCGGTTGGGCTGTTGAGGACGCAAAACAGATAATGCAACAGGGCGTGCTACCATGTCCGCTAGCTGAAGACCTTCAGAGTTGGTGCGTTTGTCTGCCATTATTAATTTAAATGGAAGCGGGCGATTGAACATATTATCGCCCGAAACAATACGGCGGAATTCCAATTCTAGTTCGCCATCTTCGCGTTTTCCCCGGGATTCAACGACAATATGTGTCAGACTTTCGGATTGGTGCAGTTCGGAGAGGAGTCGGTAAACGCGTTCAAGCCCAAATAACAATGCCAGATGATAAGGGTTTTGTAGATCCTGGGCTGGAGACAAAAGCCGCTTGTCGATTATCGTGGCTATAAGTGTAAAATCTGCTCTTTGGATAACCTGTGTCAATTTCCCGAGAAACGCCTCGCGAGGTTCCCGGCTCATCATAGAAAAGGCATTATCCTTTTTACGTATGTCGTGTTCGTGAAGAATAACATTGTCATGCCCAAAGGTGGAGAACTTTAACCTGCGCAAGGACGGCGTAATCCGGTCAATATATTCGGACTTCGGAACGACACAAAAGGCGAGCCCAAACAGGGGGAAGTCCTTACTGATATTCGTAAGACCATGGTCCCCTGTTTCATCGACAAAGACGATATAGTCACCAAAGGGAATGTTCGTTTGCATTGTCAGTATTACCTTCCTGTCTGAATGCAAGTGACTATGAATCATGCCAGTAATATTTGCAAGAAAAGCAAGCAATCGAAATGCTCGTCGCCCGCATCCTCGCCGCCACGCAATCCGATCCCGCCACCGACGTCCAGCCCCTCGAAACCCAAATCGACCACAGCAGAAGGTGGCAGGGTGGCAGGGTAGCAGGGGATCCGAGGACGCCGGACTCCGGACGCCCGACGCCGAAAGTTGGGTGTGACTGATGTCAGGTCCGGGAAAAGCGGGGGGCCGTACATATTTTCTGGCGCTGGCAACATTGTGTTAAAGCACCTATAGCACCTTGCCTTTTACTCGAAGGTAATGATCCCCTCAGGAACTGGTTTTTCCAATAGCTTTTCGACATCTTTGGTTCCATCGCCGATGTGTTTCAGCCGGTAGGTCTTGCTAGGCTTATTGCTGATTTTCCCGATTGCCGTAGTTCGCCCCATCGGCAAGTCGTGATATTTGCACATCTGCCTGATCAAACCGCCTTCGATTTCGCGCCTGAGTCTTGTATCTGTAACGAGGCATGAAGAATATCCGAGGACAAAACGCATCTCCTCTATCGTCTTGCGGACATCGCGTATTCGTGCTTGATCGATAATTTTCAAAAAAGACCAATGTTTCTTTTCAAAATCCCATGCACTTGACCATGACGTATAATCCGGCGCAACCCCAGGAACCCCATTTTCGCGCATGACCGCGTATGGATCCTTGGGATTTTTGTCGAATCGCCACAAGCCGTAACTTCCGTCGATTGCGCACCGAAAATGTTCTGCAAAACGATCCTGATAACATCCTGCTTCTCCGATATACGATATAACATCATTCTGAATCCAAAGATAGATCCCGCCTTTGCCAATGAACTCGTGTTCCTGCAACTCTTCAATGCTCGTAGGGACGGTCCAGTCCAATTCAATCGTATTTTCTTTGGGCACATTCATATTTTGCATCTTTTTGCTCCTTTGTTTTGCACAAAACCTTTATTTTTCTGTCCTTCACCGCAACCAACACATATTCCTCCGGATACAATGATCTTATGGATGGAATCGTATAACCCATCGGAAAGATTGGCTAGAAATGGTTGATCGTATCGACAAGAACCCTTCCGTAAATTTCAAGGTTACCTTTGTAAAGCACAAGTTGGACCTGACCATCAGAACATTTATAATACCAATACACATGGTCACCAACTGATTGCGTCCTGTCGGGGCCCCCCATGATTTTGATGAACTCGTCACGCGGTGATCCTGTTCCTTGCGAACGGTATCCAATTTCAAAAGACAATCCGGTTTCGGTCAGTTTTTCAAACCACTGTTCTTTGGTCATTCGCCCAGCGGGCCGCAATATACGTCCGGTTCTGCCTGTTACTTCTGCAACGTGAGGTGCCCCGGCAATATATGCAAGAAGACTCAGGGTTAGAATACCTGCAAGGATAGCCGGTACGGTCCGCCTTTTGTGCTTACTGGATTGCGGCTGCGGCGATCTTGCAGAACTGCCGGTTGGGGAATCTCGTGTGATGGGCTTTTTTACTAGAATATTCTTTTTTCGTGGAGGCACCTTTATGTCTGCGCCACATGTGGGACATTCCACTATCTGCCGTCTTAGCGAATCCTCTGCTTCCAGTTCTTGCTGGCAAGCCGGACACACAAACATGAATGCTTGCATGACATCACCTCCTGTTTCCTTGGTTTGCTTTCATCATTTTGATCTCATTCGCAACATCCTTTGCCAACTCCCGCGGGCCTAGCACAGAAACCCAACGGCCCCAGGAGAGCACCCAACGTTGCACTTCAAAAAGGCTTGCAGCCGGAAATGTAAGCTCTACGTCACCATTCTTTTTTCGAACGAGTTTCTGCAATGGGTGCCATTGCCTGTCGATGATCCAAGCGGCAATTTCCTTGTTGAACCGCAATCTGACTTCATGAGGTGTCTCATTATTGCCAACGTAGCGTCCAAAGACCTTCCCGAGCATGGCCTCGGGGTTGAAAGCCAAAGGAACGGTAAACATTCTCTCGGTTGGCCGTGCCTTTACTATTCGCGTCATAGCAAATTGGCGGATATCATCATAGCCTTCATGGACACCGAATACATACCATTCTCCTTGAAGACTCGCGATATGGTAGGGACAGATATGCGAAACCTTCCCCCGCTTGATTGTGTCGTCGAAGGGGCGATAGACAAAGTGCAGGACACGCTGCTCCAGTAAGCCGCTGACAACGATGCGCCAAATATTTTCATCGACGGGATGTACCGGCGGGCCCCGGAAGGAGAATCGAGAAAACAGGTATTCGGGCTTAATTGTGATTTTGTCTGGCAATAGATCTGCCAGTTTCGCATGAATGCGCTTCAGATGTGCAGCAATGGGGGTTCCTTCATACTGCTCCAGCGATTTCGCCGCAACTAATAGGGCATACAGTTCGCCCTCGCTCATGATTACAGCGGGCAAAGTCCATGAATGATCTGTGTAGTAATAACCTTTGTGTTCCCGGTTGTACTCGATCGGTGCTCCGTTCTGATCGCGGAGGAAATCGATATCGCGCTGAATGGTCTTTTGCGATACACCCCACTTTTCCGCAAATGTGATGCAGTTGGGATATCGTTTGCTTCGGATCTGGCGGTCCAGTTCGGTTAAGCGTGCTATTTGTGATTTGTTCCTGTTCATGTTCATACTCCCGCATCATACCAGGCAAGACGGACAAATGAGGTCCGTCTAAGAATTATTATGTGACGGACATTAAATGTCCGCCTTTGCATCGTATCGTAGGGCCATTTGAAGAACAAGGAAAGGACATCAATGATAACCACCGATCGTACCGGTCCATACGCATATGAAAATACATCGGTATCTACGAGTATCCGGTCGTTGCCGATTTTCAGTGCAGGATCACTGTACCATAACTTTGCGGGCTGCACTCATGTGATCCATGCGTGGCCAGCCCCCGCATCGTTGGTATACAGAACAAGCAAAGGGTGGAAACCCGACGATAAATTCGCTGAAAGAATTTTCAGTCAATATTTGGACAAAAACTTGTGGAGTACCCCTTCTGGCCCCCCAGCGCCCACACCAGTACCCCTAATTATCGTGAATTCGGCTGTAGAAGCTGTCATGCGTGAATTCAGGGGAAAAGTCGATACGAAAGAACATGATAAAATTATCCGGGGGAACCAACGGGAATATAAGCGATGGTACCTTCGACGCACGTATTGTGATTTCTTTAGCATGATTCCCGAGCGTTTTCGGCGCGTTCTGATGTCCTTTCAACAGCGTCGCTGGCGTGTGCTACAGTTTTTGGCCATATGTGATGAAAGCCTTGATCTGTATCGGAGCAACCCCGCGCTTTTCTTTCTACTTGCAAACCACCCGGTATTTCGTCAGGGAAATGACATTGAGGCCAAGGCAATCGCCCGCCGCCTGATTCGTTTGCCGCAACGCGATATCCTTGGGTGGCTGGATTATCCTGCGACAGAAAGTGTGCGCAAAATATTTGCAAAAATCCAACCGCAAGCAGTAACGGCTAGATTATTGCAGCGATTGCGCGATGCGCTTGCAAACACGAGGGCAAGCGATCTACTTGCGCATCTACCGTTCATTGATCGCGACGTGTTGCGGCTGGTGACAACGCCGCAAATTAGCCAGTATCTCTCACCTCGATTGCTTGGAGAGATACTTGAGCGCCCAAAACATCCTGACATTTATATCTTGTGCATGGGGGTACACTATGCGGTTCAGTTGGTTGGCAACTCTTCGGTACCGTTTGCAATCAACTCAACACAGCAGCTTCGCGCCATTTATAATCGTTTTGTCGAACGCATCGGCATGGATCTGTATGATACGCCTGTTGTGCGACTACGCAAACACCCCGTGATTTTTCCTCCGCCCCCATTTAAGGGAACTCCTGACATTATCCCCATCAGCGATGTCATTATGCTCTTCAGGGAAGGACAGGAAATGCACCATTGTGTAAGTCGACACGCATCGAGTATAGCGTGGGGAGAAGAATACATGTATCGCGTTCTCGCACCCGTACGTGCAACAGCATCTATTCGCCGGCAAGGAAATAACTGGTTGCTTGACCAAGTCCGTGGACACTGCAATGCAAAATTGGATGCTGACAACATAGCGGAAATCGGAGCTGGCATATTTGGAACCAAACCCCAATTATCGACTAAGCTTGATTAGAATCCATGAGCACATTTGTAGAGGCGGAAAAGGGACAAGGGTGTCCCTGCATATGAACAGGATTAACCATTTGGCTTGGATCAGCTTGGTGGATGGCGCATAGGTGGCAGGGAATTCTTGTTTGTGGCCTCCGTATTGTTGTAGCTTTTGGGCGGACTCGCGCGTTGGATGGAGCAATGCCGACTACATCGGGCATCATATACGGCCCACATCAACATGTGCTTTGAAATAAGCGGTGGGGGTCAGCCTTCCACAATCCACAACGGCGCAGGGGGGCAAGTCTCGATAATCTAGAATTGGGGGAAACGGTCTAGTCCCCACCCATGACCTCACGAAAGTTCGATTGCCCCTTGCCCATTGATTTTCGCAACAAACGGCCGCTTATTCTTAGACACAAACCGCACGATCTTCGGCCAAGCCTCAGCAATTAGTTCAACTAACTGCGCTCCAGTTTTATTTTTTGTCGCCGTAATCACAAACGCACCAATGTTCGCGGCCTGAAGTCGACTTTTCACACTTGGTTTGTAGCGAAAATCGCGGTCTTTCGTGAGCAAGTAGACATTTGGATGGTGCGCTAGGTTATCAAGCAACTCCTCATCGGGAATACCGCGTGGCATGAAGTCGGTCTGCGCTTTAGCTGGCACACCCTTCGCAGCAAGCCCCTCGACAATACTTTTGCCAGATAAATTCTCATCAAGCATCAGAACGAATTCTTTAGGCGGCTTTACGTACTTCGAGCTCACAACGAATGGCTTCCTCGATGAGTTCCGGCGCAAGATCGTAATCCCCCGCGAGGACGTTTACACCATCACCAGCATGAAATCTATCGATGAGTTCTCGCGTTGCAATCCGGGTTCCCCGAATCACCGGACGCCCATGGCAGACGGCTGGCGAGATTGCGACTCCTTTCGGACAATCCTCTGCAATACCCCGCGTGAAAGGGTAGAAGAACATTGGCAAACCATTTTCATCCCGCTCAATCCGCCGCAGGAATTGTTCAATGACACTCTGGATGTAAACCTGACCTTTTTCATTGGCACTAATCATCTTACCAAGGTGCCTGACAAAAATGGACACACCGTCAGTTTCAATCTGGCATTCTGCCAATGGGTGCTCGTTTCCTGTTTCCTTCTTCAACCATTCAACAGCCGTACGTATTTTGGGCATGCTGATACGGTGCGTATATCGCAACCCCATCAGCATATGAGCTTCAACTAGATTGATGAAACTGAGCTTCTCGGCAGCCTCAACCTCTGCAGGCGTCAAAACAGGTGGTAAACGCCGGGAATCCGCCCCCAGAACCCAAGCCCTAACTACCTGCGGGTTGGCGTGTACATACCGTGCAGCTTCACTGATGCCATAAATGGGCTCATAGGAAATTTTACTTGTGCTATGCTGCATGCTGAAGGCATGCCTCCTTTCCGCGAATATGGCCGCCGATCCCTCCCGACAAACCAACATCCAATACCCCCAGTATCTCGAATCCCCTTCCCCTGATCAAACCTAAAGTGAGCCTTACAAAAGCACCGAGGGGGCGCAGGGTCACGTCTTCACAATTCACAGTCCTTGATGTGAGGGCGAATCAGGGAGAGAAAGAAGCAGCCATTAGCTGGTGTTTGCATCGGTGATTGATGAGCAAAAGCAAGAGATCGAAACGCTCGTCGACCGCATCCTCGCCGCCAAGCAATCCGATCCCACCTCTGGAACCCTCACCCCCGAAGACATCGCAATCGTGGAGAGTGGGAATGTTGTGCAGGATCAATTATGAAGAATGAAAACCTATTTGTCGCCTCTTAGGCGGCACATCGGAGTTCATGATCTCTCGAATTGCGTCAAATACAACTTTGAATTGCCGATCATATTTGCGTTCAAGCGTTTCCAGCTTTCGTGCCAAATCAGCATGGCTTTCAAGCATTCGCCGCAGACGGACAAAAGCGCGTATAATTTCAACATTTACTTTTACAGCACGAGAACTGCGTAAAACACTAGAAAGCATCGCGACGCCCTGCTCGGTAAATGCATATGGGGCGGTACGTCTACCACCCCAACTTGAGGTCACAATTTGTGACCTCAAGTCTGTAAACTCATCTGTAGTCAGCTGAAACATGAAATCCTCAGGAAAACGATCAATGTTCCGCTTCATAGCCTGCACAAGCACCTTTGTCTCAACTTGGGCGATTGGGGTCATCCATTAGAGGCGGATGTCAAGAGACAAAAACTCCCTCCGTTCCCTGAACGGGATATTTTCACCTCTCTTGCCATCCTTACGCCGCCGACACCGCCGATTCCGTCCGATTTC
>SKVN01000136.1 GCA_007129405.1 Kiritimatiellia bacterium | reverse complement strand
CTGCCAGCACACGAGATGCTGCGCACGCCCATAACGCTGCTCCTCACCGTCACAGCCGCATGTAGCACATTAATAACCCCCTTGGTCATTGCCTTCCAATTTGGGGATACAGGACGCCGACTGGTGCGCGATGGCGGTCTCGGCTTGCAATTGACCATAGGGACCATTCTGGCAGCAACTTGTGCCTGCACCCTCATTCGCCGTGAACGCGAATCAGGCATCACGGCCATGCTGCTCACAAAACCCGTATCGCGTCCATGGTACTTGTTGTCACGATTTCTAGGCATCGGCATGATCATCCTCCTTTTCACAGCCATTATCACCCCTGCCACGATGCTCGCGCATCGTGCCGCCGAAGCTTTTCACCCCGAAATCGGTTTCAAAACCGATACCCTGGCTGCCCTCTCCGGGCTTCTTTGTATTCCGCTCGCATGCCTGACGGGCGGCTGGTATAACTGGAAAAAGCGCTATTCCTTTCATGCCGTCACATACCTTACGCTCCCGGCATATCTTGCGGGGGCCTGCCTGCTGGCCGGCTTTTATACCAGGAGCGGAAGCTTCACTCGAGCATACCAGCCAGACCTCGACCTGCGAATCATCGTCGCCGCCCTGAGCCTTATGCTTGTCCTTCTGATTTTTGCAGCCATGGCACTCTCCATGAGCACATACCTTCCGCCGGTCAGCACCGCACTCGTATGCCTCATGATATTATTCGGAGGATTTTCCACCCCACTTCTGCTATCGCAAACAACAAGCCTGCAGCCTCTCGTTGCGTTACTGCCCAACTGGAATTTGTTCTGGCTAACCGAAGCCATGGATACAAGCGAACAACACCTTCCCTTTCGATTTCTGCTGGCCAGCGGCTACGGGCTACTGTGGTTAAGCGCAACCGTACTACTAGGCATGACCTTGATGAAACGCGTGGAGGTACCGTCGTGATACAGGCAATTGAAGCAAATCATCTAAAAAAAACGTTTCGCGATTTCTGGCATCGACCCAATGTCACTGCTGTCAAAGACGTCTCCTTGCACATCACGCAGGGCAAAGTCTATGGCTTGCTCGGCCCGAATGGCTCTGGAAAAAGCACAACGCTCAAAATGCTGCTGGGACTTTTACACCCCACAAGCGGCAGCATGCAGGTATTGGAGGGCAAACCAAGCGATTATGCCGTGCAAGCACGCATCGGTTACCTGCCAGAAGTTTCCACGATGTACCGCTACCTCACAGCAAACGAAACCCTCAACTTTTATGGTTCCCTTTTTGACTTGCCTGCCGCAATACGAAAGCAGCGAACGCAGGACTTACTTACATTGGTAGGGCTATCTGCTGCGGGCAGAAGGCCTGTCGGTGAGTTTTCCCGGGGCATGAATCGACGCTTGGGTCTGGCACAGGCTCTGATCAACAACCCTGACCTACTCATTCTGGATGAACCAACGGCGGGACTGGACCCCATCGGATGCCATCATGTGAAACAACTACTGCGCCGCCTCGCAGCAACAGGCAAAACCGTGCTCATCGCCTCGCACCTACTCGCTGATATCGAAGATATTTGCCATGAAATCAGCATTTTACACCATGGAAACGTGATTGCCCAAGGGCCGATTCAAGATCTGCTGATGAACCAAGGCACAACAACCTGGACGAGCACCGCAACGGCGGAACAACAAGATACCATCACCGCAGCACTACAGGACATCACGGGAACCCAACCGGAGGTTACCCCCAGCCGCACGAATTTAGAAACTTTTTTCGTGCAAGCTGTCCTCGAGGCCGGACAACCGGAAAAAGCAGCCTCCACAACGGATGAAGCAGAATTGCAGTTACCTGCATTTCTGCAAGAGCCAAGGTGATTTCGATGATACGCGCAATTCTTGCCCTTGTATACGCCACCCTGAAACATGCCTGGTCAACCCGCGCCATCATCTGGCTAGTGGCTTGGGCTGCTGTGCCAGCGGTCTTGCTCCCCATGACACTGCAGGCCGACAGAACCGCAGCCGGTGCCCACGGCATGATCCTTACCTACACACCCATCGCCCTTTTTGCCGTATTGCTTGTCGGATCCATCTGGCTGAGCGCATATACGCTCGCATCGGAACGACTCCACTTGCAATTTTCCATGCTACGAACAAAACCTGTTTATGGTGCGGCAATCTGGCTGGGAAAATGGCTGGGCGTTCTCATCATAATCGCCATCACCCTCACCATCTCCGTAGCACTTTTTTTTGCCACCATGATCATACGTTTTCAGGGGCAACCGATCGCAACCAAACCGGTTTGGACGATATCGCCACCCGACGAAACCGTCATCTTGGAACAAGCGCGACAAATGCAACAGAACATGATGTTACAAGCAGACCCGAGCGATCATCACAACATCCCCACGTTGCAACAATGGGTGAATCGATTGCGCCAACAAAAATATCGCGTTGCCCCCGGCTCCAGCACAAGCTGGAAAATCCCACTGACCTTGCACAACAACACAGCACAAGCAATGCAATTTCAATGGCGGCTGGATCCTATGCGTCGACAGCCTGTTGCAGGCACATGGACCCTGTTGACGCCTGGAGCTATCGAGCCATTGGCCATATACCCGGTATCCGGGCTTTTGGATGGAACACACACCATCAGTTTGCCACAACACAACATTCCCGCTGCAACCCCCTACCTCATCATCACATTTGAATCCTCTCCGGATAATGAACCCCAGATCTTTTTCGACCACCAAAATCCTGTCCGATTCAAACAACAGTCCGGTATATTCCTCGCCAACCTCATACGGGCTACCATGCTCATCCTGGCCTTATGTGCAGCCACTTCTGCACTCACCCTGCTTTTTAGTGCTTTCCTCTCTTTCCCTGTAACGGTATTCGCGGCACATGGCGTTCTCGTAGCATTGCTCGTTCCTGCCATCGCAGGACAAGATACCCCGCATATACGGCATTCCCATGGACATCATCACGGCCATACCGAAACGTGGTTCCTGACCCATGCCGAACACTTCTTGAACGCCCTATATCGCCTTACCCGCTCGCTACGCGCTACACTCCCGTTTCGTCGCTTATCCGAAAATATCCACATCTCATTTCAAGAACATGCCTCCGTCATATGCATTTTGATCCTATTGCTACCCATGCTGTGCGCGATCCTGGCCCACCTCAAAATCATGCGTGAAGAGGTCCTTTCATGAAGCACGTTATCAAGTCATGGCATATCGCCCTCGTCTTGTTCTTGTTGGCCGGACTCTTGCATTATACCGCTGTGCAGCATTTCCAGCACACACACCCCACCGACAGCCGTGTGGAAACCCGTGCCACCCCTACCATCAACCTCTTACTCGGTGGTTTTCGGGGCGTCGTGACAGATTGGTTATGGATCCGGGCTATGATTCTACAAGAACAGGGACGATTCGTTGAAATCGTGCAATTGGCCGAATGGATTACCGCCCTGCAACCCCAGTTCCCTGAAATATGGACGCTGCATGCCTGGAATCTGGCATATAACATTACCGTACTGCTGCCCGATGGCGCGGAACGCTACAGATGGGTGCGATACGCATACGAAATTCTCCGCGATCAAGCCATTCCCGCCACGCGGTATCACCCCAGCATCTGTGCAGAACTCGCTTGGATCTTACTGCATAAAATCGGCGGCACAACCGATGATTTCGCCGACACCTTCTTCCTGAAATGGTACGAAACCTATGCCCCCCTGCTCGCGCCCGATGGCACCCTTTCCCAGGATGCCGCCCAAAGAGAGGCATTTATAAAAGAAGCGGGGATTCCTGCACGGTGGCTGGAAACATTCGAGCAACAATACGGTCGGCATGACTGGCGGCACCCCTTAACCCATGCCGCAGCATGGGCCTATATCGGTTTCATCGAAAATCCCCATCAAACCAACACCATCATGGCAGAGCGCTTCTTTCTCCACGCCTATCGCCAATTGCTTTTTTACGGAACCATCCGTAAGAACGAGCAAGAACAAGAAATCCATCTCGAGCCCGATGAGGGACGTATTGACGCGATCGTCGACATATTCGCACAAGCATATCAGCGTGGGCGCCATCCGTTAATTGAGGAGATGTACCGGGTAACGATGGAGCGGTGCGTCCAATTACATATAGCCCGCAACAATCCCGCCAAAGCCAAGGCAATGTATTTGCGACTCGTAGAAGCATTCCCGCATTCCCGAACAGCCCAACAAGGCTTTGAAGCCTTGGCCGCTTTGCCCTTTCACTCCGAACCCAGAATCATACCGATCCATGGTGGAACCCCATGAAACATGCCCTGCGTCTCATCGTCAGCATCCTTGTGATCCTGTTCATCGTGCACTTGTTTCAGCGTCCTCCGCAACCCATGGCAGCCCCGCGTGAAGAAGTCTGGCTTGTGATGGGCACCGTAGCCTCTTTGCGGGTCCCCGCCACAGAACGCGAGCATTTTCCCGAAATGCTGCAAATCGCCAAGGATACGTTTGCGACCGTCAACACAAAGCTTAGCATGTACCAACCGGAAAGTGAGTTGGCGCGCTTACAGCAAAATGGATATTTGGATCCCATCTCTCCGCTCACACATGCATTTCTGAAGACGGCAATCGAGATGACGGCACGCGCCGATGGATTCTTTGATCCTACTCTCCTACCCGTCATTCAACTCTGGGGATTCAGCGGCGGCAAAACCCCTACAAATCTTCCCACATCACAACAAATCAGCACGGCCTTGCATCGGCCCCGCCTGTCGGACCTGCAGCTTTCTGCAACCGAAGCCCGTTATGCCGCCAAACCCGCACCGATTGACCCCGGTGGCATCGCAAAAGGATTTGCGCTGGATCTCGCCTTCGATAAAATACAGGAAGTATTTCCGGCATCCCATTTTCTCTTGAATCTCGGCGGGGAAATGCGGGCAAAAGGTATGGCAGAAACAGATCGTCCCTGGCGAATAGGCATTCAGCACCCATTTGAAAAACAAGCGACCATAGGCCGGATCAATATGCCGCATAACTTCGCAGTTGCTACCTCTGGGCACTACGAACGTTTTTTTTACATCAACGGTGAACGCTATGCCCATATTCTCGATCCCGCCACAGGTTGGCCCGCAAAAGGCATGGCAGGCGTTACCGTACTATCCCCCAGCTCCACGGAAGCAGATGTGCTATCCACCGCACTCTTTGTTGCCGGACTCGAAAATGCCAGCAAGCTTCTCAACGCGTTTCCTGCATCCGAAGCCCTGCTCATACCGGATCGCGAGCCCATCACGCTGTATGTAACGCCCGGTTTACAGAAGTGGTTTGAACCACTTCCTCCTTTCCAGAACAGGATCAAAATCATCCCCGAAAACTTCCCTACACCATACGAGTAACCCAAATTGCTCTTTTGACAAGACAGCGTATTTCTCCCAAAGTACATGTATGAAAAAAATGGGGCTCATACAGAAATTTCTGCGAATCCTTGCAATCACGACAGGAATCTTATTCGTGTTGCTACTGATGGCACTCGCCAGCACCACGCTCTGGCTTGCAAGAATCGTAAATCCCATTTTGTCACGGGAACTCGGAACGGAGGCACGCATCGAAAACGTGCGCCTACGCTTGCATCGCGGATATGCGGAAATACGTGACATCCATATTGCCCAGCCACCCGGATTTGAAAATGCGCCGCCCCTGCTCACGGTTTCGCATCCGCGAATACAAATTCGCTTACTGCCGCTTCTCAAGGGACAAATTGATATTCCTGATATATCCATTGCATATGTCGAACTACACATCATCCGAAACAAAGAAGGACGATCGAATTTGCAAGCGCTGGCCGATGCACGCCCCGTAAAGGACAGGCCCCCCAAAGAGCCAAAACCACCACGCGAAACGTATCCATCCGTAGGCCTATCCAACTTCACCATGGCAGAAGTATTCATCACCTACTCCGACTTCAGCATTTCCCCCCCCGTACTGCTAGCCCTGACAAATCTACATGTCCAAGCAAGTAATTTGCAATTTGATCCCCAAATCGCACGCACGAGCAAAACCATGCCGGGGCGCATCCGCGTTGAAGCAACGCTACAACAGTCCCGCTATGAAAATGGATATGTCGGTGTAAAAACAGCACTTGGTGTAACCAGCACGAACATTCCCCCCATCAATGCGGCCGTACGCATCATTGGCTTCGACATTCGTAGTATTCGCGGGTTACTGCCCCCTGGCATATCCACCACGATTGGCGGATCAAACATGGATGTCATTATCGACGCCGCCATCGCAGAAGACTATCTGCTCGTCCAAAATCGACTCCAAACGGCTGGCAACACCTATCGTCTCAACATTAGCGGCACTCCGCAAAATCCCAATATCGATCGTTCCACTGCACTCTTCAACCTGATTACGCGGCCAGGGGCATTTCTTACAACAACAGCCGGCGGCGTAGCCGACGCCGGGTTCGCCGCGGGAAAAACCGTAACATCCACAGCAACCCGTGCGGGAAGCGGAATCTTCCAGAATATCGTCAACATCGGGCGTGGCGCAACACGCACCGCATCAAGCGCAGCACGCGGAGACATTCGAGGAATCGGAAACGGCATGGTCGACATGACCTATGGCACAGTTACCGGGGCCTTGAATACGGTTACCGCAACCGTGCGAGGGGTAGGTGCAGGCATCGGGGATACCTTTTCCGCAGCATCCGGACGCACGCAAACGCGTGACTGGGAAGCAACGAACCACCGTCGCTGGGAACAGCAATGGGAGCGCGCGTTGCATTTCGCCAATTTTGCACCATACCCCGGAACCGTCCCACTTCCCCCGGCGACACCCGACCAGACAAATACCCCTACCAGAAAACCGTCGGCAAAAATTCCTGACCCAGGCAGCGCCACGGAAACCGAGTAACCCGCCCGTTACATGCAGGAAAAAACCACGACTTGCGACCGCAACAAACTTCACAACAGAAAACAACAGAAAAACCGTTTTTTACGTTTCCAATTTTCCTTTTGCCTGCTACAGTTCCTCGGCAATCTGATCGGTTGCAAACCAAAAGGACACCATCCTGCATAACCGATATAACAATAAGTATCTACGACCGAGGAGAATGCCATGGCCCTGAGCAAACATATCGATGCCTTCATGAAAACCTTCCCTTATGACGGTCTCACCTTCGATGATGTTTCCCTCGTAACCCGCTATGCCGACTTTTTGCCGCACGAAACAACCATAAAAACACGCTTAACCAGCCGCATCCAACTGAATATTCCCTATATCAGTGCGGCCATGGATACCGTAACAGAAACCGAAATGGCCGTTGCGATGGCATTGCTGGGGGGCATCGGCATCATCCATAAAAACCTCACCCCCGAACAACAGGCTCGCCAAGTCGGTAACGTCAAACACCATTTGCACGGACTCATTCGTGACCCGATCACCTTTCGCGATACCGACGCCATCTCGCACGTCATCCAGCGGCGCAAAGAAAAAGGTTTTATTTTCGGTGGTTTCCCCATTCTAAACGAGAAACATGTGCTCGTAGGCATCCTTTCGTCAACGGATCTCCGGTACGCGGAAAATACCGACGCCAAGGTTGCAGAGATCATGACGCGTAATGTCATCACGGCACCCCCTGATGCAGATTTACAGCAGGCTTATGACATCATGCTCAAACATAAGATCGGGAAGCTCCCCTTGGTGGATGCACAGGGCAAACTCACAGGCCTTTACAGCTTTACCGATGTAAGCACCTTGGTACGCAAAGTTGAGCCTCTCTACAATCGCGACAACCGGTATCGACTACGCGTCGGGGCCGCCGTAAGCCCTGCCGACGAAGAACGGGTTGAAGCACTCGCCGCCGAAAATGTTGATGTGATTGTTGTCGATAGCGCACATGGACATTCTGAAGGCGTCATGTCCATGACACGTTGGATTGCTTCCCACTACCCCGGAATAGATGTCATTGCAGGCAATATCGCAACCGCAGAAGCCGCCCGGGCACTGCGCGATGCGGGCGCCCATGCGGTCAAAGTCGGTATCGGGCCAGGCTCCATCTGCACAACGCGCGTCGTCTGTGGCGTCGGTGTTCCACAAATAACCGCCATTCACGACGTATCGCGCGAATTACAAGGCTCGATCCCCGTGATTGCAGATGGCGGCATTCGTCTCTCAGGCGATGTCCCCAAAGCCATTGCTGCCGGTGCCGATTCGGTCATGCTGGGCTCCATCCTTGCTGGCACGGCCGAAAGCCCCGGCGAAAAAATTATTCACCAAGGACGCCAATACGTCACCTACCGCGGCATGGGGAGTCTCGCCGCCATGCAGCAGGGCAAGGGAAGCCGCGAACGCTATGGACAAGCGGATGTCGACGCCGCCGAATTGGTTCCGCAAGGCATCGAAGGAATTATACCCTACGCCGGCACGGTAAAAAGCGTGATGACACAATTCACAGGAGGACTGCGTGCGGCACTAGGATACTGCGGCTGCAAAGATCTTGGCGCTCTTCAACAGACCGGCCAGTTTACCAGAGTTTCGGCTGCCAGCATCCGCGAGGCACATCCGCACGACGTCAAAATCATGAAAGACGCACCCAACTACCGCACCTGACCCCAAACGCTTG
>SKVN01000147.1 GCA_007129405.1 Kiritimatiellia bacterium | reverse complement strand
TGTGTCGAAGTGCTGGGAATTCGGTTGAACGAGAACGGCGACGAGAACGGTAAACGATTTTGTTTTACTACTCGTAATCCGTTCTCGTCGCCGTTCTCGTCTTCCGAAATAGGGAGCGTATATTGTGTTAGCGGAATCAGAATACCACAACATCTTGCATGCAGAAATGAAGTTACTGGCTAGCAAGGAAGCGTTCCGTACTTGATTACTATAGATCCGCGGTTTTTTGCGTTTCTGTCATCAACAAAAAAACTCCTCTGCAAAGTGGTTTCTTATCTGCTCCTGTAGTTCGGCGGTATCGAGCGATAGGATTGTAGCAGTAGCATGATAAAGATCTTCTATCGATGTTTGAGACTGGTCGGTTTCCAGAAATATTGCCTTGGGAGTAATCGCTCGTGCAACTTTCTGTAATTTGCTGGAGCGTAGGAGCATTACATCGAAAGATAAATGGCAGTTGTGATCAATAAGTTGCATGGCGATCTGAAGGTTGCCTCTAAAGGCATGAATAATCCAGGGTGTCTGTTGGAAGCGTTTGCGCAATGTCAGCAGTTCTGGAAAGGCACGGACACAGTGGATTACGAGGGGCAGCTTGTGCTGCTCGGCGATCTGAATCTGCGCTTCGAATAGATCTGTTTGTGCGGATAGGCTCCCACCACGTGCGCGGTCGAGTCCCACTTCTCCAATAGCATCAATTTGATGTTTGGCGGCCAGTCGTGCGAGCGTATCCAGCCAGTAATGGGTTGTCCTTGCATGGTCCGGATATTCATCAAGAGAGAGGCATGATGCAGGTGCTGCTACCTGCAAGTTTTGGCAGTTCCTCGCAAAGTTTGCTTTGTCGCAGAGCCATGGGTGGACGCCTGTCGAAACGAGCCAGTGATCCGGTAAATCATCTGGGCGAGAGACTGGCGGTGCGTTGAAAAGTCCTTTCACACTGTGGTCTGCACGAATCGAATGTGTATGCATGTCAATAAACACGGCACTCACTCCACATTATCATTGGTTGGATCATCTACTAATTCTTGTCAAATAACAATTGATTTCACTGGTGCCCCCGTCGCTTTCATTTTGCACGCGTGTTGTAATCTGATCTTGTGCGGGGTACGGTAAGCATGCCAGAATTCACAACATCAGCTTTTGGCGATATGGTAGGGCTGCGGTAGATTACGAATGTTGCGTTGGGTGTTGTAGGTAAAATCTGGGGGTATAAAGTGAAACAATGGTATTATTCAGAGGATGGCGGACGAAGCGGGCCGATAGATGAGTCAGAGTTGGTTGCAATGCTCGATTCTGGATCTCTGCCGGCTGATGTTCTTGTGTGGTGTGAAGGTATGGAGGATTGGAAACCTGCCTCTGATATTCATGATCTTATGAAACATTCGTTAGCACCGACAATAGATAGCAATCGTGAAACCCCGAGGATGAATATCGGTACTGACGAAACATATCAACGGCCATCATCGGGTCCTGAGGATTTCTCTGCATTCGGCTGGTATCTCGATGCTTTGAAGAAATATGCAGTATTTCAGGGTAGAGCTCGTCGCAAGGCGTATTGGATGTTCTGGCTTTTTGATTTCTTGTTTACTTTCGTGACCACAATTATTGATACCGTTTTCTTTGGCACGCCAGCAGAGGATTACGGCCCATTTTGTTTGGTCTATACTTTGGTAACCGTTATTCCCGCAATTGCTGTCAGTGTGCGTCGTATGCACGATAATGGACGTAGTGGTTGGTGGATTCTGTGTCCGATTATGAATATTGTTTATTTATTTACCGATAGTCAGCCGGGTGACAATGAATATGGCCCTAACCCGAAAGGGCTTTGACGTACATCTTGTGCCAATCATCCGCTGATAGGTATAGCGTTGCGATTGCTGTGTGAAACATAGTTCTACAGAGAGACCGTTTCTCTTTTGTAATGCATGCAGTCGTAAGTAGAATCCGCTCTGCGTTGCGTGATACGCTCTGGATTCCATCAGGCAAAGCTCGCGTCATGGTTGTGGGGCAAGGCTGGAGAATCATTCGATGAAAATATGCTTATGGGATGATGATGTGCCAGGGTTCGATCCTGCCATTTCTCAAGAGAAACCAAACATGATGCCCTATTTGTTGAACGGGAAGGGGCCTTGCCCTGCAGTGATCATATGTCCCGGTGGGGGATATGGTCATAAAGCCGCGCATGAAGGTGCGCCAGTCGCCATGTGGTTAAATAGCATTGGTGTGTCTGCGTTTGTTTTGGATTATCGTGTTGCACCTTATCGTCATCCCCTTCCGTGGCTTGATGCACAGCGTGCGATACGGCTTGTACGCGAACGTGCCGCACAGTATGGCATAGATGAAAAGCGGGTAGGAATTCTGGGGTTTTCAGCGGGTGGGCATTTGGCCTCAACTGTAAGCACGCACTATGATTGTGGTGATCCCCATGCGGAGGATCCCGTTGAACGATATAGTAGTCGGCCTGATGTACAAATTCTTTGTTATCCTGTGATAACGTTTGGCAAACATCGGCATGATGGCTCCTGCAGGGCCTTGCTAGGTGCGGAACCCCCAACAGCATTATTGGCAGCCTTGTCCAATGAAACGCAGGTGAATGAAGATACCCCCCCGTCTTTCTTATGGCATACGGGCGATGATATGAGCGTACCTGTGGAAAATAGTCTACTATTTGCACAAGCACTTTCTCAGCACCGTGTTCGGCATGCTTTGCATGTCTTTATGACAGGGAAGCATGGGGTTGGGTTGGCAGAAGATAATCCATACCTTTGCATGTGGACATCGTTATGTGAGGGTTGGTTAAAAGAAATTCGATTTATAGGATAGTCTGTCGGAGAAATGGGGAAACCTCGTTGATGAGGATTTGGCTCCCGAGGCAGAACGCAGAACATGCGCGTAGAATCGTCTTCATTTCCTGGAATAATTTTATCTAAAGTTTGGGCGAGCTTGCATAAATGGAACGAGAACCGAAGAACGATAACCCCGACCTCCTAGCCACGTTGCGTTGAGGGCGGTGCTATTCCGCGAAGAGTTCTTCCTGCCGCGCGCTTTGTTCTTCGGCAATTGCTTCGATATCGCTTTTTGCACGTTTACCAGCCTCAATCGCATATCTGCCGGTGATGCCATCCGCCAATACTTCCGCAGAAGATCTTGATGCTGTTTGATCTTGTTCCGTTGCTTCGGATGCCGGACGACAACCATAGGAACAAAGGCTTGCACAAACCAAGCTGATGACAAGGACAGTTCTATGATTCTTAATGACTCCGTGTTTTGTTCGTATGACGTTGGTGTTCATGACTCCTCCATAACTCGATTTACATCAGGTTCATTCTGACGAATTTCAATTTGCGAAGCCAATCTGAAATTTATATGGACACGAAATTCTTTTTCGTAACGCTGCGGGATTATGTTTGGCACAATGGTTATCAGTATTCTGGGGCAAGCAAACTACGCCAGCAAGGGCTGCAATCAAGAGCGTTACAAGTGTGCCCCCGATCAATGCCTTGAGTCCTAAAAAGCAGAGATCTTTTGGTTGGAGCGAAAACACCAATGCAACCAATTTGAATGCCTAAGGAAGCAAAGTTGACAACGCCCGCGCATCCCGGTGAAGTAGCCATATGCTCTTCTGAATGCCAACGGCGGCCACACTTCGAGAGGTAATGACTATGCGAATGAAACTTGTAGCTGAGGATCGCGCTGCGTATAGTTATGTATGCTTCCGTTGCGGAAATCTTTGCAGGCATGGAGGGTGCGAGTTATGGCGGATGATTCAAAGCAGGATATTGTCGGGTTGGCACGGGCATATGACTGTTATGAGACCGTGGATGCGAGTGCGTTTCAGCGTAAGGCGCGTACCCTGCAATCGATGTGGCGGGAGGAGCGCGGATATCCGGTGGGGATCAAAAATGGAAAGCGTTATGGCGCCAGACTGGCGATGCCTTGGGCGCGCGAGTCGCTGGCAAATTACATGACGGAGGTTGCCAAGGAGGCCATCCGGCGCGAGGTGCTGGATCCTGTCCGCAGCAAGAGCAAGCTATATGGCAAACCTAGGATTTTCGAGAACCTGCTTTCGAGCCAGCCGCTGTGCTTTAATTTGTTTGCAGAACTTCAGATCGATTTGAAAGCCGCGACGGCTTTTGTTCGGGCTATGGGTATAGAGCAGGTTGCGGAAGTCACAGCTATAGCATTCGAGCATTCTCCCGGCAGAGGTGATGAGGCCTATACGGGCGATAGGTCGGCATTCGATGTATTTGTCGAATATACCACAAAGTCCGGTAAAAGCGGATTTCTGGGTATCGAGGTCAAGTATCACGAGAAACTCATCGGCAAGGCGGCTATGCTTCGCGGACGTTACGAGGAGGTGGCGCAAGCATCAGGCGCGTTCAAACCGGATTGTTTGCCCGACCTGCGTATACAGCCGCTGCAACAGATCTGGCGTGATCATCTATTGGCTTGCAGTGTGCTGCAGCACGGTGACTATGACGAGGGGGCCTTTGTCTTCCTGTACCCGCGCGACAACCAACATTGTGCAGAGGCTGTTGACCAATACAGGGCTTGCTTGGTGCAGCATGATACTTTTGTCGTGTGGACGCTTGAGGATGCTTGGCAGGCAGCTCGTGCCAGCTTGGTGAAAGACTGGGGGAAACTATTCTACGATCGCTATCTCGATTTTGCGCGTGTGGAGCGAGTCTGATGTCAACGAACTGGATACCGCAGCATCCTGTATCTTTTGATAAATGTGCGGCATTTGATCGCGACGGTATTCTGGCGCAGACGGTTGACGGAGGGCAGGGGCTCGTTTTGACCGATGGGCAGAATTATTTGCATGTGTACCCAATGCCGGAACAGGGTACGGTATTGCTGGAGCGTAGTGGTGCCAATGACCCTGTACGAATTTTAAAAGCGATAGAGGATACCTTCGGTATCAAACTCGTAAGTGAGTACGATCCCGATTACGAAGGGATGGCAGAGCAAATTATCAAGAGTTAGGCAGGGAGGTGGATTATGTTTGTTGTGCATGTATTTGTTGATGTTAAAAGCGAAGCTGTGGATGCGTTCAAAGAGGCGACGGCCGAGAATGCGGCGTGTAGTCGACAGGAACCGGGGATTGCGCGGTTTGATGTCGTTCAGGAGTGCGAGGATCCCACCCGTTTTGTTCTGGTGGAAGTATACCGGACCCGGGCGGACACATTGCGGCACAAGGAAACGGATCATTACCAGAAATGGCGGGATACCGTTGAAAGCATGATGGCATCTCTCCGCCGCAGCATCAAATTCGTCAATATTTCGCCAGACGATAATGGGTGGGATAGCGTGTAATAGTGGGGCACAGGGTTGGGTTTTGGCTTTCCGTATCGGCCAGCTTTTTTCTTACAGCGTGGATTTTATCTCTCAAATCGGATTTTAAGGGCTCCAGAAGGCCATTTTATATGTCTAAGGCATTGATCGAGAATAGATTATAGCGGCTTAGCCGCAAAGTGTGTGACATGTCACATTCAGTCACATAATGGCCACGGAAGAGCCAGGTGGATTCAGGGATGTTGTAATAGGTGGTTATGTGGGAAGGTTGATTTTGTCGGTTGATGATAAGCTTTCAATTGTTGCCGGAAATGCGTTGAAGAGAGTTTCGGCAGTATTTCTTTCAGTCTCGAAATCATCGGTCATGTACAATGTCTACGTCTAGATGACCCCTTAAGTCGTTTCTCAATGTGAAAAAACTTGTAAATAATGTGCAACTAGGTATATTTCCTACATAGTAATAATTACTAATAAGCGGGGTGCTGGTGAGAGCAGAAGAAAAAACAGAGAAGAGCGTTGCTGCATTTTTGGAAAGTTGTCGGCGGCAGGGAATCAAGGCAACTCATCAGCGGACAGAAATCCTTCGAGAATTAGCTGGTAGCGAGGAGCACCCGGATGCCGAGACTCTACACGCACGTGTGCGAAAGAGGATACCAGCCATCTCGTTTGACACTATTTATAGAACCTTGCGGCTTTTTGAAGAAAGAGGCGTTATTGCCCGTGTGGGATCAATGAAGGACAGGGCGCGGTTTGATGCCAATACGGATCGGCATCATCACTTTGTCTGTACTCAGTGCGCGATGATTGGCGACTTCTACTGTGAGGAAATGGACCGGTTGCCAGTGCCTCGGGACGTCTCTGAGATGGGCAGTGTCGAGGGTGTTTATGTTGAGTTGCGTGGGGTTTGCCGTAAGTGCAGGCAGAGTGCGAAAACGGACAAACCTCGGGCAGGGAAAACAAAAGAACCGCAGAAAGCAGGGGTATCGGCGAGAAATAATCCGCAGTCCCGTGCTGCAAAACGTAGTACTGTGAAAGGAGGTACCAAGGGCTAAACAGTATACCAAGCGTCAATTATGCATCAGTTGAATGAATATCACGTAGATAACAACAAAAAGGGAATTCATCATGTCAAACGAGAAGTATAGATCAATCGTAAAACTGGACTTTCAGTACGCACATAGGTTCATGAATTGGCCATGCGAGGCAAAGCACCTTCATGGGCACTCAGGTCTTTTGGAAATCGAACTTGAAGATACTGTCGACCCTGTGACTGGATTTGCACACGCCTGCAAAGAGGGATTCAAGAAAGCCTGGGATGTTTGTGATCATTTCCATCACGCTACATTGTTTCAGGAAGGCGATCCTCTTCTTGAAGCGGTTCTAGCTGTATACAAAAAGGAAGGTATCCATAACGACCCGGAGCATTGCGTTCCTCTCAAGAAGATAGACCATCCGCTTGCCTGGTCTTATCCAGAATACAGGGTAGTTGTGACCAAGAAGGTTTCCACTTGTGAGAATCTTTGTGAGCTTTTCTACGAGCTGCTCAAAGATAAAATGCCCATCAAAAAAATCACCTTCCGGTCTTCTTCCATGAATGCTGCAACAAAGGAATTCTAGTAAGACCCGAACCGGTCAATTAACATGGGCAGATGGCAGGTATTTATCCTGTTATTTGCCCGGTTTCCTCTTCTTCGACCCGCTACCCCGTCTTCTCCGCAATTTCCCCCGCATCCACCTTCAAACCAGCCTTCGACAACTCCACAGCATCATTCATAAGTTGCCGCGTCTGGTCAGAAACCACCGGCGAAAACTCAAAATAGGCTAGGGGGGGGGCTGCCCCGGAAAATACGTCTTCAGTAAAGGCAGATCGATTTCGCGCTGTAACAGACCACTAAGCGTTACAGCATCCCAACGGGCAATCTGCATGAATGTGTCAGAATGGGTACCACCAGCCAGCGTGCCCGAACCTGCCTCAGACAAGCAGGCATCAAAGCATCCGGAAACACGAAAATATTTGGATACGGCCTTGTTTGGTAGCTACCGTATTGAATGGGGCAATCTGGTCTGGGGAGATTATGGTCTGTGCTTCCCGTTGAAATCTCTTTACGAAGATGCATTGCAAGAATCACCGTTACAAGCAGTAGCCGAGCTCGCGCTGCGTATGGACGGCAAGAGGGGTAAATATCCCTGTTCCGGAAACCGCAGAATACGCAAAATACGCAGAAGAGGATGGGGGTTATTTAACCGCTAATTTGTCTGATTGAGCGAATTGGTGATGCGCCTATGGGGCTTCGTCCTGCTGGCATCCGCCACTACTGGATGACCCCAATCACCTCGAGCTTGTATCTCCTTTAGCATAGTGGTATGTTCTAACTAATATAATGGTGCGCTTGTACTTGAATCGCTGCACTGGAAAATAAACGATGGAACACTACTTGGGGCAACTTCTAGCTGACATCGCGTTTGCGACGGAGAATGTTGATCTTCCGTATTGCGAAAACCGTGGCGACATATGGGCATGGATTTCCGACGATGAAGAGAATCGCACTGCGCCCAGACGTCCACTGGAAGAGTGGACAGGCATCCGGAAAGCCATGTTGCCCCCCGTTGAAAAGTTGACTGATGATCAGGTATACAGACTGCTTGGTGCCTTGAAGCATATGCTTGACGAGTACAACTGGAGCTTCGTGATGCAGATCGAGGTGCCTGAGCGACTTCAATACGCAGCCCTGCGCGCGAACTATGATCAGGAAGCGATCGTCAAACAATGGCACATGGGGTTCTTCCAGATCTGTCGTGAGGGAGGCCCCCACGCGAACTGTGTGTTGGGGGAGTATTGCCATTGTCGGCTTTTTCAGGAACTATTTAGCAACTTCGTGGATGAGGAATTAACGCCCGAGGAAGAGCGCGCCCGGGCGCTGGAAATCGAAGTTGAGCATATCAAGCGCAAATACGGAGATGCGTGGATGAAGTATTACCCGTATCACTTGGACCCGGAATACGATGACAAAGACGGGAATCCCTACGACTACGGTTTTGGAATCCACGACGATGATGATCCGGCTGATGCATGGAAGAAATAATTGCTATATCTGGAGGGGGCATGAATAATAGTGAGCAGGAATCCGATTTTTTGCGCGACCTCGAGAAAGTTGATCGTCGTATCCGGATTGATCGCTTCAAGCAAGAGGTTGAAGATATCAGCGGGCATGAGATGGTCGCATGTGGCGGTAATGATGACGCAGACACAGAGATTGCTGAGGACTTCTGGGAACACGTTGTAGCGTTCGAGAAGGCTCC
>SKVN01000060.1 GCA_007129405.1 Kiritimatiellia bacterium | reverse complement strand
GGAATGCCACAACGCTGGCCGCAATCTCGGGGCTGGCAAAAACGGAACGCATATACGTTGATTCCGGTGTCCCATTACAAAGCCCGATGGCAATGCCCACATGCTCCGCATTACGGGGACTTACCCGCATATTGGCATCCAGTAAAGCCTGTCGCGCCGCCACCGTCGCATAGCACGTAATCCCATTCATACCCGACACGTCCAAACGCCGATCCACTTCCTCCACACGAAATGCAGGCACCAAACCGGCACGCCCCGAGGCAATACCGGACAATCCCAGGCGTTCCACGGAACCAATTGCAACCCGACTTGTTCGGAGCCCCTCTACCAAATGCGTAACCGATATACCCAAAGGACTTACCACCCCGAGACCGGTAATCACAACTCTTTGGCGGGACAACGGAGGCTGTCTCGCAGGAAAATCTGCGGTACTGACGGCAATCGCGGCATTATTGCCCCCGAAGGCATAATTTGCAGACAGGAAGGCACGATAGGATTTCGTGCGTGGCGTATTCGGAACATAATCCAAGGTACAACCGGGACGTGGTTCCGTATAGTTCAGCGTGGGAGGGATAAACCCGGCATTCATCGCAAGCAAATTGGCTGTCGCCTCCAAAATACCAGTGACCCCCATCGTGTGACCAAAAAAAGACTTCGTGGAAACCACCGGAATCCGATCGGCTTTGCCTTCAAACAATCGCAACATACCACGACTTTCCGGCGCATCATTGGCCTCGGTGCCCGTACCATGGGCATTGATACAACCAACCTCATCCAGCTCTAATCCGGCATCATCCAACGTGCTTTTCAAGGTTCGCGTAATGCCTTCACCGCGCGGATCAGGTGCCGTCGGGTGGTAAGCATCCGAACTGCTCGCCCCGCCCAGAACACGGCCATAACAACGCCGGTCCGCAAGCAGCGCCTGCGCATAATCCTGCAAAATCCAGAATGCCGCCCCTTCACCGATATTGATGCCGGCCGGCTGCGAAAAGGGCGCCATGCGGTCTTTGGATGTTGCCTTCAGCGCATCAAACCCCGCCATATTGGAAATACAGAGCGTGTCGGCACCCCCAACCAGAACAAACGAGGCATCGCCCTGCCGAATCAAGTCGGCAGCCAGTCCAACCGCATTGGTGCTCGTTGAACAGGCCGTGGTAACAAGCCACATCTCATCCGCAATCCCCAGTGCATGCGCCATGGCCTTGGCAAAGCCATAATACTGGCTGCGCAAATTGTCGAGCGCAGAGAAGCAACGCGCCGAACGACCATGCAACCAACGGTATTCCTCCTCTGCAGACAGCAATCCCCCATTGCAGGTTCCAAGTACCATTGCCATTGAAACCGTCGAATGACCATCCTCCCCAAGGAATCCAGCATCACGCAAAGCGGTGCGCGCCGCAGAAATTGCCAAAAGCAAATAAACATCATCGTAACGCGCAACTTCATCGGCACGAACCAGCGGTGGCGGCCAATCCACATTCACCTCGCCCCCGATATTGGTACGAAAAGAGGAAGCATCAAAACGGGTGATCGGCCGCAACCCATGGCTTCCCGCCTGTAAGGATGCAAGCATCGTATCGAGATCGTTTCCGATCGGACTTAAAACCCCCATCCCCACAATCGCAGCCTGTCCTGCCACACCTTGCCGATCCAATGGTTTACCCACCACTTGAATCCCCTCTTTCCATGTAGAGGGCTCCAAGCGGGCAATGCTTGCCTGGGCCCGGTAAAATCCCTTCCACACCCCCAGAAACTGTTCCAGCAGTTGATCAGGCGTCATCTGCTCCGGACGAAAAACCACATGCGCACCATTGTAATGACTCCAGTTGCGGTCAATGATGCGCCCCTGACTCTCCATCCGCCCCCAGTGCAAGCCCCCGGGATACGGCGTGAACAGGAAAAACTCTGCGGTATGGATGCCGGCCTCCGCGGAAAGCTCCAGAATCCGGTCCGATATCGACGCATCATCCCAATCGCGCCCGACCGCCCAAGACGCAAAGAAGCGGATACCATTATCTTCCAGTTGATGCACGAGATCCTTCAAAAGCTCGCGTTCCGCTCCACGCCCCTCTATGGCTGCCTTGGAAACCGGATCCACATTCATGGTGCAATAGAAGTTAGCCACGCCCGCCCGGACCATTTGCTTTACCAGCTCCGGGTCACGATTCAGCGCAAGAGTCGATGAAACAAAGTAGCGTTTCCCCAGCCCCTCAAGCCCTTTGAGCAACTCGCGCGTGTAGGCTTTGATACGGCGATTTTCGAGAAAAAGGGTATCATCCGCCAGATATACGTTTTCATAACGCAAATTGCGGATCTCGCTCACCACCTGGTCAACCGGACGGAATCGGATGTGGCTTCCCATGTGAGCAGGCAATACGCACATCACACACGAAAAAGGACATCCGCGCGTCACCTGCACAAGATCCTCATCCCAATCATAATGACTGCGGTTATAAAACAGATCCCGTCGTGGCGGAACCATGCGCGAGAGATCAAAGCGGCACCCGCCGCGATACACCGGCTGCAATGTACCCGCCGCCGCGTCTTGTAATATCTGTGGCCACGTTGGCTCCCCCTCGCCAACATTCACCGAGTCGGCATGCTGCAAACACTCTTCCACGCGAAACCCCGGAAACATGCCCCCCATAATGACTTTACGTCCATGCGCACGATAAATATCCGCAATTTCGAAAGCACGCGTGGCCTGGGGCGTAAAGCAGTTGATGGCCACCAGATCGGTATCGTCCTCGGGGCGTAGCGGATCGCCACTATTGTCGTCAATAAAATCGATTTCAACGTCAGGAGGTGTTATCGATGCCAGAATCGGAATGCCCAAAGATGGTGGCGTCGTGAAACTTCCAAGGAAATACCCCGGCAACTCATCTTTTAACCCGGGGTGGCTGTCTAGGAATTTATTAAATTTGGGATAGATAAACGTTACTTTCATTCTCGCATATCTTATGCTGACACATGTTCCGTTACAAGCTTCAGGTTTTCACGGTTGACCCACTCTGGCTGTAGCGGTAATACTGCATACGCAAGCCTGTGGAAACCCAATTGTTTCTACATTTGTGTCACCTGAAAACAGCAAGAATGCAAATCTAAAGGCCGTGAGCATGCCACAGAACAATTTCGATTTTCCCATCGATGCAGCCAGACTCACGCCGCATGCCCGCCCCATGCTTGCCATCGACCAGGTCCTCTGTGCTGAAGCAGGATCAGGACAAGCCGCTTTCACCGCAAAAGCCGGCACATGGTACATGCGTCAAGACGGCCGCTGGGATGAAATTGCCGGCATCGAACTCATTTCACAAGCTGCCGCTGCGATCAGTGGCTTAAACTTGTCCGGCGATGCAACCAGTCCCCCCGTATGCTTCCTGGCCGAAATTCGCCAATACCAAGTACATGGAGATGTCATGGTTGACGACGAGATTACCATCAACATCGCGAAAGAAGCAGAATTTGGTGGCTTTTTTGTCACCCGCGGCAACCTGCTGCGAGGCGAATCCCTCCTTGCTACTGCCGAGTTAACATTTTGGCGCGACGACCGCAACCAGTCACAAAATCACGCGGGAGCGTAACGATATGCCGAAACACACATCCATCATGCGCACCCTGCAATGGCTCCCACTGCTCTATGCAGGCCTCACCCTTGGCACAATCCTCGCGAATACAACGTCCAAAGAGCAAGCATTGGCGGTTTGGCAGGAAGGGCTGCAACAGGTGTCCACCATCAGTAGTGATTTTATCCAGGAAAAACAGCTCGCCCTCTTTCGCAACCCCTTGCATATTCGGGGACGCCTTTTTCTATCGGATGACGGCTCCTTCGCATGGGAAACACATAGCCCCATGCGCCACAAAATGGTCGTGCATGACGGACGCATCCGCCAGTGGGACGAAGACACAAGGCGGATTCACACGATATCCATGCGGGATAATCCCGTGGCCGCCACCATCCACACGCAAATGTCTGCCTGGTTCTCGGGACAGTTCAGCGCCCTCGCAGAAACCTATGAGGTAGCCCTCGTAAGCGAAGCCCCCGTTTCCTTGCTCTTTACCCCGCGCGACGGCACGCCCCCAGCCAGCTATGTAAAAGAAGTACAAATCTGGTTACGGCCCGATGGGCAGTATCTCGATCAAGTTAAAATCGAGGAACCATCCGGCGATACCACCGTAATCAAATTTACCAACACAATACTCAACCAGCCATTACCCGATAGCGCCTGGAATGTTGAAACGCTATCCGACGATGTAGATAATCTGCCCTCCAACCAGTCCGCAGAATGAAGACACGCACCGGCATAGAAATCGCAGTTGCAGCGTTCCTGGCATGTAGCGGCCTCTGGTTCCTCGTCACACGCCCACTCGATGACCGCCTCGATGCCATGCTCCCGCAGGAACCCCTTCTCCTGCAGTCATTGAGAATCATGGAAGATGCCAACCTTTCCGGGCGCGTCATCCTCCACATCCAAAGCGTCGACACCAATCTTGCGCACGCAACATTTGCCCAAGCGCTCGATCAACTCGCTGCCAACCTCCCCACCAACATCATCTCCTCTGTCATGACCCCCGCCACTGCCATCCCTGCGCCAGCAGATGTGGAGGAACTCTTAACCTATGCCCCCCAGCTCCTGCTCCCCCGTGCGTATGATGATCTCGCAGAACGCCTCACACCCGAAGGCATCGGCGAGGCACTTGCCGGCATTCATCGCACCATTATGAGCCCCCATGCGTTCCCCATGACGACCTGGCTGCGGCGCGACCCACTCGGCATACGCGCCACAGCACTACGCCCGCTCGAACGCGCGGGCAAAACCACGGGCTTCAAAACGCAGATCAGCCAAGGGCACTTTTTCTCCGAGGACATGCAAGCCGCCATTCTCATTCTCGAAACCCCCATTGGCCCCACCGATCATGCCGGATCTGTGCTACTTGTCGATACGCTACAAGAACATTTGAACACATTACCACCGCCCCTCAAGGGCACCATGATTGCCGCGCATCTGCACACCCTCAGCAACCAGCGCATCATCCGGCGCGACATTGGACGGACAAGCCTGCTGGCAACCATCTTCTTTGGATCCATGTTCTTGCTGTTCTACCGCGACATACGCTCCACCGCCATTTTTGCAACCCCCGTTCTAGGCATTCTGATGGGACTCGCGATGATCGGATTCAGCGGGATGCGCTTGGCCGCAGTTGTCCTGGGGATGTGCAGCATGTTGGCTGGCATCGCCATTGACTATGCCATCCACGTCTATGTCGCGCTCACAACGTCCGGAAAAAACCTTTCGTGCCGCCAAGCCGTCCAGCGCATTCAACGCCCCCTTTGGATCAGTGCCCTGACCACAATTACCCCGATTCTGGTTCTTACGCTTTCCTCCATCCCGGGCTACCGCCAGCTTGGTATGCTGGCCACAGCTTCCATCCTCTTCTCCCTCCTGCTGGCAACACGTATCATGCCGCTGCTCTTTGCGCATCATACCCCCCCCCGCAAACCAATATCTGCAGCCGAACCACCAATCCCCACCACACCATCCAGGTACATTCTGCTGCCATTTGCCATCTGTCTGGGCGTGGCCGCTACGCTCGCCTCGCAGATTAAGGTCGATCTGGATTTTACCCGACTGAGCGGAACGGAAGCAGCCATCCTCCAAAACGAAGCGGACTTTTTTGCACGCTGGGGATCCGGACCGGCCGGCATGGGCATTGTTGCCGTATGGGACCACGACCTGGATACCGCCCGGCGGGCCAACGACATCATTTATCGGTATGCATCCGACCCCGCACATATACCGGATGCCTTTACAAGTCTATCCCCACTCATACCGGCTGAAAAAACGCGACAGGAAAATGCCGCACGCTGGATGGCATTCTGGGAACAGCACGCATCGCGCGTGAAAGCTGAACTTGCCAGCAGCGGCCGCGACTACGACTTCAGCGAAACGGCCTTCGACCCATTCTGGGACAACCTGCACAATGGAACCGATCCCGCTGCATTCCCCTTCCATAACCCGCTCCTGAAAATGCTCGAAAAACAATTTTCCTATCAGGAGGGTAATCGGCATTACTTGATGTCGTTTTATCCCGATACCCCGGAAAACAATACCGTGCTTACAGACATCCCCCCACATCCGGCTCAGCACATTCTCGTCTCGCGCCGTCGCCTGCAAGATGCCTTCTCCACCTTCATCGTTCGGGATCTCGGGCGGCAGGCAACCATCGCCCTCATCCTGATCGCGCTGCTCATTCTCGGGCTCGTACGCCCTGTGCGCGCCATCCCCCTCGTGCTCATTGCGCCACTTTCCGGCGCGGCCGGCATGCTTGCAGGGCTACACCTCCTCGGACATCCCTTGACGCCGATTACGGTGCTGGCTGGGTTTCTCATGGCGGGCAATTGCTTTGACTATGGCGTTTTCATGCTTGAAGCATGGCGGTGCGGTAACCACCGGAAAGTCGCGCACGCCATCAGGCTGGCCTGGCTGACAACAGCCGGAGGTGCATCCTTGCTGCTGGTTGCCCAACACCCCGTTCTGCACGCCACTGGACTCGCACTCTCTCTCGGCGTTACCTGCGGATACATTGCGGCACGCTGGGTGCTGTGGCCAACAGCCCGAACCCTGCGCATCCCCACCGAGACACAGGAGGCAACCACGTGAGCACGCGCTTCGCCATAGTTATGCCAGCAGCAATCATCGGACTCGGCCTGCTCACGGGCTGCCGTACATTCCCCCCCACACACACCATGCCTGTCGACGACCCGCCCGCCGTGTACCAGAACCATGCGGCGGCAACACGAAATGGGTTTGAGGCAATATACGAGGGAAAGTTACGCATATGGTTCCACTCTATCCGGACGATCTGGATTGTGGCAGCCGACGACGCCCAGCTCTCCATTGCAATTCTCAGCCCCTCGGGCATTACGATCATGCAAATGCAGGGGGACGCCACCACGTATACAAGCCACGTCAGCCTCCCCCCGGCAAAACGCCTCGAACCTTATGGAAAAGCCATCTGGCAGGCCCTGTGGTACAGCCTGGCGAGCAGCGACACAGACAAGGAGATGAACTGGCACCAGCGAGGACAACGAATCCAAGCGCACACCATCACGGACACCAACGTGCGAACCCGTTTCCGCACAGACCTCGACAACCCCACAACCATGCAAGTCAACATCAAGGGGCCGGGACGAGCCCGGCATAACGTTCACATGGAAAACACCCAACCCGCCGACGGTCCCCGCTGCCCCGAACACATACAGATTCGCAGCAGAAGACCCCGTGTACGCTTGACACTTTCCCTGAAAGATGCGTACGTAAACCAACCAGAGGCGTCCTATGAACCTAGACACTGAACGCATATTGCTGATTCATCCCGTAGGTGGAAGCCGGCACGGTGCCAGCAGCGACATCGTGCGCAAAGCCAACATGATGCCCCCCCTCGGTCTGGCATCCATTGCAGCCTGGCTCGAACAAAAGGGACTGCATGCCGATATACTCGATTGCAACGCCGATCCCGCCAGCGAATCAAACCTGGAACACTATATCCGGCAAAAACGCCCGGGGTACGTAGGATTCAGTTGCACAACCTCTGCCTTCCGTAATGCAGCCGAAATGGCCAGCCAAATCAAATGCTGGTCGCCCCAAACCATTACGGTTGTAGGCGGCCCCCACGTATCCGCCTTACGCGAAACAGCAATGCAAAGCACCCCTGTATTCGACTACGGCGTCTGGGGCGAAGGCGAAGAAACGCTACTCGCCCTCATGCAGGGCGACACCAATAACCGCAAAGGCCTGCTCTACCGCCAGGGAGAAACGATTTGCTGTGAAGGTAGACGCGAACCCGGCATCGACCTTGATAAACTCCCATTCCCGGCCTACGAAAAACTTGCCGGTTACCCCAACCTCTATACCCTCCCCATATTCAATTATCCCAAAACGCCCAACGCCAGCTTCATCACCAGCCGGGGCTGTCCCTATACCTGCAGCTATTGCGACCGTTCCGTATTCGGTGCTGCATTCCGCTACAATTCGGCAAACTACGTTTACCGGCATATGCAATATATGCGCGATACATTTGGCATCCGGCACTTGAATATCTATGACGATCAATTCACCCTGCACCGCGACCGCGTGATCGAGCTGTGCCAACTTCTCAAAGAAAACCCGCTTGGCATAACATTCAACTGCGCGGCGCGCCCGGATCGACTCGATCAACCATTGCTCCGTGCCCTCAAGCAGGCTGGCTGCTGGATGATCAGCCTTGGCATCGAAACCGGAGACCCTGATCTGCTGGCACAGCATCGGCGCCACGGTGACCTCGCCCAATTGCGTGAATCCATTCGCAACATCAAACGGGCAGGCATACGGGCAAAAGGACTCGTCATGATCGGGCTACCCGGAGAGACCGAGGAATCCATTCGACGCAGCATGCAGTATGTGCACCATCTGCCGATCGACGACCTCAACGTTGCCAAATTTACACCCTTCCCCGGGACGCCCCTATACAAAAACATACGAGAACATGGAACCTTCAACGAAGACTGGGATCGCATGGACTGCATGCACTTTCTGTTCATCCCGCATGGGC
>SKVN01000043.1 GCA_007129405.1 Kiritimatiellia bacterium | reverse complement strand
TCTTTCGCCCTTATCTGCACCTATTAGGAGCAAAGCAGGGAATCGTTTTTAATTTTATAAACCACATATGTTCAACTACATACAAGGATATGATTCAACTGCGGAGCAGTTGAACTGCTCTTTATTTGTTTGGGTGGGGTGGCGGGAGCTGACACCCCGCAGTGGTTGCCAGAGGAGGGTAAAAGGGGGGGCGGTGGCAGTAGCCCGCTTTTGCCGAAAGCGGCCTACTTGTGCAGGGCTTTCGGTTGACATGAATGATGCGTAAGTGTACAGTCAGAGTGTGTACTCAAGGAGGTTTCATGCAGGCGACAGTTTTGGATTTACGACGTAATACCCGCAGTATTCTGAATGCGCTAGCGCGTAATGAACGTGTTGTTTTGACGAATCGCGGACGTAAGCAGGCTGTGATTGTTCCTTGCTCTGACCATGCTCGGATTTCTGCAGCAGCGCATCCCGCTTTTGGTATCTGGAAGGATCGGGAGGATGGAGCAGATGTATCGGGGGTTGTGCGCCAGTTGCGCAAGGGGAGGTCTTTTTAATGCTATTCGATACCGATGTTCTCATTTGGTCCTTGCGCGGAAGCAAAAAGGCCAGTGTCAAGATTGACGGTGCTTTGTCGCTGCATTTGTCAGTCGTATCGTACATGGAACTGCTCAAAGGTGCGCGGGATAAGCGCGAACAGAAAGCTATACAGGCATTTTTACGAGATCTGGGATTCGAGCAACTTCCGGTGACGTCAGCGATTAGCCACCGTGCGGTGATCTATATGGAGGAGTTCGCATTGTCTGGGGGGCTGGAGCTTGCCGATGCCTTGATTGCTGCCACGGCATGTGAGCACGGCATTGATTTGTGTACAGCCAATGACAAACATTACCGTGTGGTAAAGGATCTCAATCTGCAAGTATTCCGGCCCTAGTATTTCGTGACGTAGCGCAAAAGAAGCGCCAAGCTGCTTTCGGCGTAAGGGAGCCTACATTTGCGTGTTTGGATTTATTTGCTCGCTGGTGGCTTGGTACGAATGGGCCAAAACTCCTGTTGTTCGTGAGGGCACTACTTTACGGGTTTTTTGAAGGGACGGATGGCGTTCGTGTCGTCTTGCCTTATTCCGAAGGTGGCCATGCAATCTGATATAGTTTTGACCATTTCTTGCCGGTGACCCAGATCGTTTGATCAACGGGGTCATAGGCGATGCCGTTAAAGACATCTTGGCGGGGGTGCGCATCGCCGGGCAGTGGGAGATGATCAAAGTTGAGGTAGCCGAGTACGCGGCCTGTAGCCGGATCGATTCGTGCCACTTTACGGGTCATGAATATGTTAGCCCAAAGTTCGCCTTCTATCCATTCGAGTTCATTCAGTTGTGTAACTTTTCCCTGATGATCATGGACTTGGATGGTACGCAGTATCCGAAAGTCTTGGGGATCACGCACGTGGATGGAGCTCGAACCATTGCTCATGTAAAGGAAGCTATCGCAATGGGTCAATCCCCAGCCTTCTCCCTCGTATCGGAAGTGATTCAGGACTTCGAAGGTTTCGCGGTCATAGACGAGACAAAGGCCTTCGCGCCAAGTGAGCTGATACAGTTTTCCGTTGAAGAGGGCCAATCCTTCACCAAACAAGTTGGCCGGCAGGGGGGATTTTCGGATGATTTCGCCCGTTGCGCGTTTGACTTCCCGCAGATCGGAATGACCATACCGTCCGGTGCTTTCCAGCCAGACATCGCCATCAATCAGCAATCCTTGCGTGAATGCGGATGTGTCGTGGGGTACACTTTGCAGAATGTCGGGACGAACGGTGGGGGTGTTGCCGTTCTGTTGACACGCGCAGAGCACGAAACAAAGGGAGAGCAACATCATTTTGTGCATGGTTCGTCCTTTCTAGGATCGTGTCAGCGTGTTGATCGCCGGTTATTCTTTAAATTCGCCAACTACGGCATTGATGCTTGCTTTTGCGTCGCCGAGAAGCATTCGCGTGTTGGGGGAGAAAAAGAGCGGATTGTCAACGCCTGCAAAGCCTGCCTTGAGGCTGCGCTTGAGGACAATGCAGACGCGTGCCTTGTCGACGTCGATGATCGGCATGCCGTACAAGGCAGAGCCTTCTGTCCGCGCGGCTGGATTGACGACATCGTTGGCACCAATTACGACGGCTACGTCGACGTTAGCCATGAGCGGATTGACATCCTGCGGTTCGACCAATTGCTCGTAGGGGACATCGGCTTCTGCCAGCAAGACATTCATGTGTCCCGGCATGCGCCCCGCCACGGGATGCACGCAGTATTTGACTTCGCAGCCATTGGCTTCGAGCAGATCACCCAATTCGCGTACCGCATGCTGGGCTTGTGCGACCGCCATACCGTAGCCCGGCACAAATACGACACTGGTTGCCGCTTCGAGCATGAGATAGGCGTCTTGTACACCCACGGTTTTGGCTTCGCCTTGGAAGCTCGGGCCCTCGGAGGCCGTTGCGCCGACGCCAGCAAACATGACATTTGCAAGTGAACGGTTCATGGCGCGGCACATGATACTGGTGAGAATCAAACCGCTGGCACCTACAAGGGCACCCGCCACGATCAGTACGTTGTTCATGATGACAAAGCCAGCAGCACAGGCCGCAAGTCCGGAGTAGCTGTTCAGCAGGGCAATCACTACGGGCATATCGGCCCCGCCAATGGGGATGGTGACCAAAATTCCCAGAATCAGGGCGGCAATTATAGCTCCGATGAAAATGGGATAAGTCGGGATCGTGCCTCCCCGGATAAAAATGCTCGAAGCAACGACACCCGTGAGCAGTACCAGCAGATTCAGGATTTGCTGCCCTTTAAAGAGGATCGGTTTCGTTTCCATTTTTTCGGCCAGTTTGGCGTAGGCAATCATGCTGCCGGTGAAGGTGATGCCACCGATCAGGATCGTGAGAGCGATGGCGATGAGCGTAAAAAGGGCTTCGGGGGCATCGCCGCGTGTAATCCGATGGAACTCTGCCCACCCGACCAGTAAGCTGGCCATGCCGCCAAAGCCATTGAATAATCCAACCATTTCGGGCATCGACGTCATTTTCACGAGTCGGGCGGCTGTTGCGCCGATCACAGATCCGGTGATTGCACCAACAAGGATCCATTTGTAATCAATGCCCAGATACATGAGCGTTGCGACAATGGCAAAGAGCATCCCGACGGAAGAAACGAAATTTCCCTTACGTGCCGTCGTTGCCTTGCTGAGCATTTTGAGTCCAAAGATGAATAGTACAGATGCAGCGACATAGAGAAACTGGATGATGGGTTCGGGTAGGATGGTTTCAACAGTCATGATTATTTCTTCTCCTGAGATTTGTGTTTGAACATTCCAAGCATGCGGTCGGTTACGAGGTATCCGCCAACCACATTGATCATGGCCAGTGCTACGGCCAAGGTTCCCAGCACAATCATGGCAATGCCGCCATCCGCACGAGCCGCTAGAATGGCACCGACGACGGAAATGCCGGAAATGGCATTCGAGCCGGACATCAGGGGGGTGTGTAGCTGCGAAGGCACTTTGGCAATCAGTTCTAGTCCTAAAAAGATTGCTAGCACGAAAACGAAAAGAAGTAGTCCAATATTTTCCATGATCAACCTGCCTTTTGCTTGATGGTTTCGTTCACAATTGCACCGTCGTAGGTTAAAAGCGATCCCGTTATGATTTCATCGTCGCGATTCAGTTTGAACGTCTTTTCCTCCTTGTCCCAGAAGTGGTCGATCAGATTGAAGAGGTTGGATGCATACATCTGACTTGCATCCAGTGGGACACATCCGGCGAAATTACGGGCACCGATGATTATGACGCCATTTTGCTCCACCTCTTCTCCAGGCTTGGAGCCCTCTACATTTCCGCCCGTTTCGGCAGCCATATCCACGATCACGCTGCCAGGGTTCATGCCGTCAATCACGTCGCGCTTGACGAGCACAGGCGCTTTACACCCGAAGAGCTGGGCCGTTGTGATTACGATATCGGCTTGGGAACAGGCTTTTGCCATTGCTTGCTGCTGCAGTTCGAGCTGTTCCGGTGTGAGTTCCTTGGCGTAGCCGCCATCTGTTTGACCTGTCTCGCCAAGGTCGATCTTGAGAAATTTTGCTCCAAGCGACTGCACTTGCTCTTCCACAACCGGGCGTGTATCGAACGCCTCGACCCGTGCACCTAAGCGTTTTGCGGTGGCAATGGCCTGCAAGCCAGCCACACCGGCACCGATAATGAATACTTTGGCGGGGGATAGGGTACCGGCAGGCGTCATCATCATAGGTGCAATCTTGTCCAGACGGTTTACGGCCTGTAGTACGGCAACATATCCTGCGAGGTTGGCTTGCGAACTGAGTGCATCCATCTTCTGGGCAATTGTTGTTCGTGGAATCATTTCCATGCAAATCGCACTTGTCCCGGCTTCTGCCAGCTTTTTTACCCTGTCGATATGGAAAAATGGATCGAGATAACTAATATGGATGCAGCCCTTTTTGGTGGCACTGATTTCATCATCGGGTGGGGCCGATAAACGCAATACCATATCAGCTTTCGCCAAAGCAGCCTTCCGGTCAGCGGTAATGGTGCAACCAGCCTTTTCGTACTCGCTGTCAGCGATCTTCACAGCGGCACCGAGGCCGCTTTCAACCGTGACGCCTGCACCCAGTGCAACAAATTTGGACGCTACTGTCGGCACCAAAGATACCCGACTTTCGCCTGCTTTGACTTCCTTTGGAAAAAATAGGTCCATTGTCATCCTCCTTGCGCGTAGTCCGTCCGGTTATGCGGACCGATTAGAAATCTTGTGTACCGAGCCGTGATGCTAAAAGTAACTATTAGTGTAATTCGGAAAATGCGTCAATCTTTTTGAAAGCCGATGGCGGGGTTGCCATATTGTGAAAGATGGGGTATAGCCATCCTGCAGTATGCAGAGTTTACTTTTATCATCTTTGTTGTTTTCTTTTTCATTCGGGTTGATTGGCCGCTTTCTGGGAGGGGTTGATCCGGTTATGGTTGCGCTTATTCGGCTTTGCGTGGCGGTGCTTGTGTTTCTGCCATTTTTACGTATTGGGAATGTTTGCGGGGCAGATCGTTTGTTGTTGGCCGGAATTGGGGCCATTCAGTATGGCCTGATGTATATTGTCTATATTTATGCATTTCGCTGGTTATCCGGTCATGAAGTTGCACTCTACACGGTGGTGACACCGTTATATGTCAGCGTGTTGCACGATCTTCGAAAGTCTCGCTTTCATGCGTACTATTTTATGGCGGCGCTATTGGCCACTGTGGGTGGAGGGGTGCTTGTGGGGCGTTCGAGTGGCCATGGTTGGGGGGGGATTGCGTTGATTCAGATTTCGAACGTGTGTTTTGCTTTTGGACAAGTGGAATACAAATTGTTGTGTGCACGCCGCGGATTGGGAGGGAGTGCAGGCCATTTTGCCCTTTTGTATGCAGGGGGAGCCCTGCTTGCCGGGATCGTTGCGTTGGCAGGAAACCATTGGCGTAGTTTTGCTCCATCGCAAGAAGCATGGCTGGTGATGGCGTATTTGGGCATTGTTCCTTCGGCACTTGGGTTCTTTTTTTGGAATCGGGGGGGGCGTCAGGTGCAGGCCGGTGTGTTGGCTGCGGCGAACAACGTGAAAATACCGCTAGCCGTATTAGTTTCGCTGGTTGTTTTTCGCGAATCAGTTGTTTGGGGCCGTTTTTTGCCAGGGGGTCTGTTGTTGCTGTTGAGCTTATGGCTGCCGTATGTATATCGAAGATACGCTATGCGATCCCACAAGGAGGTTTCTGGTTAGCCCCGGCCCCGGGGTGCCCCCAGATGCTGCATGTTGAAACTTTAGGGCGGAGGATGTGTCTGTGCGAGGAAACGGTATTCGTATTTGTCCCACATACTCACGTACCCACGTACGCACATACTTCCTTCTGGAAGTGGTGACGTTACGGGCTAGTGGCGCGGGCGCTTATTGCTGCTGTTGTGCCTGCGATTGCTGTTCGAGTTCGTGTAGCGTTTGTCGTAAAAGGCTGGCGGAGTGTTCTAAACCCTTCTGCTCATTCTCGCGCAACTTGCCGATGATAATTCGCTGAATCCCTTCGCGACTGACAATACAGGGGACACTCAAGCAAACGTGTGAGATATTGTATTCACCGTGCAATCGGCAGGAAACGGTCAGGACGCTGTGTTCATCGCGCAAGATGGCACCTGCAATACGTACCAAGGCCAATCCAATACCGTAGCAAGTAGAACCCTTGTAGTCGATAATGTGATATGCGGATTTGCGGACTTTTTCAACGATTTGCTCACGTATGTATTGCCAATTCTGATCTTTACCGCAGACGGCACAATAGTCGTCCATGGGCATACCGGCGATGTGAGTCATGGACCAGGCGGCGATTTCGCTGTCACCGTGTTCTCCGAGAATGTAAGCATGCATATTTCGCACATCTACCCCGCAGTGGCGGCTGAGGAGATAGCGAAACCGCGAACTGTCCAGCACGGTGCCTGATCCTAGAATACGCGTACGGGGCAAACCACTGTGCTCCTGGGCAACATAGGTTAGGATATCAACGGGATTGCTCACAACAAGAATGATGGCATTGCTGCGGGTTGTGGTGATGTCATCCATAATGCTGCGAATGATGGCGGCATTACGCGCCAGCAGGTTCAGACGGGATTCGTCGGGTTTTTGCTTGGCACCGGCCGTGATAACGATCAAGTCGGCATCGGCGTAGTCTTCAGCGGTTCCCGCATGAATATATACGGGAGGAACAAAGGGAAGACCATGCGACATGTCCAGCGCCTGGCCTTCGGCAAGCCCGGGCTTGGCATCGACAAGGGCAATTTCACTCGCGATGCCCGAATGTATGAGGGCGTAAGCAAAGGACGCTCCGACGTCGCCAGCGCCGACAATTACCACTTTGCGGGTGTTGGCCCGCTGACGAGAAGGTATGGATGCAGCCATAAATAAATCTCCTGATGTTTATCTCCACACTATCAGGGGTTTGGCAGATTGTAAACTGGTTTTGGGCTTCCCGTCTTCGCTCTTTGAGTTTCGCCGGTCGCAACGGGTGTCGGGGGGGGGGATGGGGGGAGCTTGTTGATCGAGGGGGATTTGAACTTTGAACTTTGAACTTTGAACTTCGAACGTTGAAAGCTGGTGGGCTTTTTGGGGGGGAGTTTGAACCACGAAGGCACGAAGACACTAAGGCTGATAGGCTTCGTGGGGGGAGTGGGGCGTCGAACTTTGAACTTTGAACGTTGAACTTCGAACGTTGAAAGCTGGTGGGCTTTGTGGGGGGGAGTTTGAACCACCCATGCTTCGTCCCGACTCCCTTCGGGGCACGGGACTACGCAGGGCGCAGCGAAGGCACGAAGACACTAAGGCTGATAGGCTTCGTGGGGGGAGTGGGGCGTCGAACTTTGAACTTTGAACATCGAACTTTGAACTTTGAACGTTGAACGTTGAAATGGTCTTGCTTACGAGCCCCATTTGCAGAGGGTGCAGGTGCGGCAATCCATGGTGGCGGGTAAGGGGATCGCTTTGCCTGCCCGGCGGGCTTGCCAGGCAGAGAAGTGATTCATACCGGCAAGGAGCAATCCAAGCATGATGAATCCGCCGGGAGCGAGGATGAGCAGGGTTACGGGGGATTCCGTAGGGATCACCAAGCGCGGAAGTCCTGCCCAGATTGTCAGGGTGCCATTGCCGATGATTTCACGGCTTGCGCCAAGCGCGGCGAGGGCGAGCGTAAAGCCTGCTCCCATGCCAAGGCCATCTACAATGGAAAGCATGGTGGGATGCCGCGAGGCAAAGGCTTCCGCGCGGCCGAGAATGATGCAGTTGACAACAATCAATGGGATAAAGATGCCGAGGGCATCATGCAGATCGGGGACAAAGGCGGCCATGATGAGGTCGACAATTGTCACAAATGTGGCAATGACCACGATAAAGCAGGGAATGCGTACTTTATCGGGGATGATGTTGCGAATGGTGGCAATGACGGCATTCGAGCAGAGTAGTACAAAGGTGGATGCCAAGCCCATGCCGAGTGCATTTTCGAGGGAGGTGGTCACTGCTAGGGTCGGACACATGCCCAAGACTAATTTCAATACGGGGTTTTCGCGCCATAATCCTTTGGTAAATGTTTTCCAGAACATGCTTATTGCCCTCCCGTTAGCATTGCCTGATGTTCTTTGAATACTTTGGATACCGAATTGACTGCATCTGCTACTGCTCGCGAAGAAATCGTTGCGGCCGTAATTTCATCAATTTCGCCCCCATCTTTTGCGACCCGCCAGTTGGTTGCCGCAATGGGTTTGTTCCGAAAAGACTGCCGGAAGGACGACTCGGTGATTTTAGCCCCGAGCCCGGGGGTTTCGGTGTGGCCGGGCAGAATGGCGAGGCCCGTGGTCATGCCGTTGGTGTCGAGTCCGAGCATCATACGAATTTCGCCACCGTAGCCTGCCTGTGTTGCAAACTGGATGGCATAGCCGACGAGGATGTCATCCTCGCGATATGCAGGTCGGAACAAAAAAACGCTGTTTTCATGCTGTATTTCGATTTCATCATCGATGCGGTCATGTGTGGGCAGGACTTGCGCTGCGGCAGCGGCGATGCGCATTTGGGCCACGGCCTCAATGCGTTCGGCGGTGGC
>SKVN01000099.1 GCA_007129405.1 Kiritimatiellia bacterium | reverse complement strand
ATAAACGAAGTGTTAACTCTGGCTAGTCCATGCTCACGGCAAGATACGTTTCGTGTAATATGCAATTCGTTGGTGTATACATTGCTGATCATTTCGCGTTTGACCAAGATACCATCCGGATCTCTTCGGCGACGCTGATAGCCCGTCTTATATGTATATGTGCGTCCGGCAAGATTGTCGACATCAGGAACAGAACCATCAAGCGTGTAAATAATACGCACAGTAGGGTCTGAATGCGAAATGCGGAGAGAAAAACGATTCGTGTAAAAACCTCCTTCATGCGAAAATTTCGGCGGCGCCAAAAATGTCTGGCTGGGCACTGTCGTGTTAGGCCGGTTGGGAGTTGGCTCCGCGAAATAATACCATATATCCATTTTTTCGACATCACGCCCATAGGAGACATCTCGGGGCAAGGCAACCGGCTCCACATAATCAACCGTCATGCCCTCCGGCCCCGTTAAAACAAGCCAATCGCCTGTCGCGCCCAGCCTGAAGCAGGTGTGCAAATTCGCCCCCTCAACAAGCTCCCTGCGATTCTTCCCTGATGCAAAAACGGTCAAAAAACCGCCGGCATCTATAACCGTATCATCGGGAAATATCCACTTGTAAGGGGCATCATAGCTATCCGACAATCCCCAACCTCCAATATTTACAGAGCGATAGCCAGGGTTGTACAATTCTACCCAATCAGGATAATCACCGTCTTCATCAGATAAGACGGTACCATTTGAACTCATGATCTCATTGAATACGGGCAACATTTCCCGACGCCGACTCTCATGCGTTGCGGCTGTAAGCCGCCGCGCAATCGACATCTCTGTTAACCGCGCAGCATGCTCCTTCTCAAGTCCGCAACCTTCTATGTTTAGTCGTTTCAACCGGTCAAGGGCATACAATACTTCGCGCTCGGAACCAACCGGAACATTGCGCATAATCAAAATCTCGAGATTTTGCAAAGTAGACAAAGGAACGATCGAGACAATGTCCTGATTGGAATGAATATTCAGATATGTTAGATGCACCAACCTAGAAAGCGGGGAAATATCTAAAATTTGATTCTCCCGAAGATTTAGATGCTTCAAGCGGTGCAGGTCTGCCAAAGGAGAAATGTCGAAGATTCGGTTCTCCCGCAAATCAAGTTCCTGTAAATGATGGAGACCACGCAAAGCAGCAAGACATGCAATATGGTTATCGCGTAAATGCAGCACTTCGAGTCCTTCGAATGCCGCCAAGATACCTATATCAGAAAGTCGCACCTGCTCGCCTTCGGCAGGACGCACAACATTATGGCGCAAATTCAGCGACTTCAGCGGAAGCTGCGAAAGCAATTGAAAATTCACTTCATAGAGGTTTGTAATGCCATTGTTGCGCAAATTGAGTTCAACAAGTTTCTGCAAGTCTTGAAGCGGTGCCACGTCCACAACACGATTGTCATGCAAATTCAAAACTTCAAGATTCGCCAGGGAAGCAATACCATCCAATCTCTCAATCCCCATCCCTGTGGCATCCAAGTTATGAATTTGAAAGAGTGCCGCTCTTGATATCGGCTCCGATTCAGACAGCCCGAGATGCGCACGAACCGCCTTCTCCAATTGTTCGTCGACAAAAACAACGCCGCGCTGATACTGGTGCAGCGTCACCCACAAAAGAAACAGGACCAGTAATGACCCCACCAATATGCCTATTTTTCTACACATGCTACACCATCGCAAACAACACCGCTTCTACTCGAAAACGGCCTTGAGAGAAACGTCATCAGAGCCAACAAACGTAATCGTTGTGTCGCTCGAGAATCGGGACAGAACCGCGTCCCGGCCGTCGGGTTTATCAGCGTCTTGTGTGTGCCAACCTACAAATTCAAAACCATCTTCAGCCACTGCCGTAAGCTGAATGGAAATATCGTTAAAATAAACACCGCTCCACGGATACGGCGTGTCGCTCACACCCACCGTCCCCTTCCGGATATCAACAGTGTTAACCGTTATATATCCATGCGAATCATCGGATATATCAAGATCAAGCACAAAGGTACCGGAAAGATCAAACTGCTCCCTGATTTGTTCGCGCATGACCGACGGTCGCTCGTATAAAAAATCGAGCAATCGCCGGGCATCACGCGGCGTACTAAACCAGCGTCCCCAACGCTGGTGATCCTCTTCCAAATAATCAGCAAATAACGCGAATTGATCATTAACCAAGGCACCAACTCTCTCCACAGCAAACGTTGTATTCATATGATCGGCAAAACGATTGATAAACAACGTGCGAAAGTCAGGGTTCTCTAGCAAGCTTCCAAACATCGGGTTACGCTCAGCCCTGCGTTTCAGCCAGTTTCCGGGCTGCATGATTTGATCAAAGTCTTTCACAAACAGTCGCCATCGTCCATCACCCACATGATCATCGACCGGTTCTCGTACACGCCAATATCCATATTCATGATGTGAGTTCGCAACATAAATGGTGATGATAAAATTATCCATAAAACTGATCATATCCAGCAAGCTTTTGGCTTGGTGGTAGTGCGCCTCCACGACCATGCTATTCCGCCTAATATATCGCGTCATGTCATGAAACATCCGGTAATCAGCAGAATCACCAACATTCATGGTGTAGCGGTCGTCTGTCATGATAATATTATCGACAGCAAAATTGTAGTTATAAGCAATATGATACGCATCAAAACGATCACGCAGGGACGCAAGCCCCCAATATTCCCCGTTAATAAATTGCACCACAGGAACCCCTCGCAACATGCCAGCAAACACTGGCCTCATGATTTCATGCGCAACCCAGTCATGGATAAATGGCCCACCATTACTCAACGTACGCAGCAAAAGCCGCTTATAGGTGGTGTTATCCATTCCGCAACACCCTGCAGATGCAACGCTGAACAAATCATGCGAAAAAGTATCCGCTACATCATAACAATCGCGCGCATACAATCGCATATGCTTCACGGGCAAACGCCGGCTGTAAAACCCATGCATTCGAAACCCTGCCCGCTGATTAACAAGGGGTTCTGCCTGTCCAGCCGAATAGATTTCTAATCGCAAAGGCTTCTCAAACGCTCTTCCTCGACGATGAAAATTAGCTGGATAACGCCGATTCGAAGGGGGTAATTCCGGGTTTTCTGTGCGCCATAGATCCCAATCGACACCAGCGGTGTATGTGCCCGCATCGTAATCAAAAAGATCATCGGGTTGTATGCTCAAACTCACGACCGGTATGGAATACGGATTCCCTTCCGCAAATACAAAATAGGTATGCCCTGCCGCTCGGGAACGAATCCGGCCTTCTTTTACTGCGATCGCCTGGATCGTCATTCCTTTCTTTACAGGCGCGGCGGGAAAATAACTTGGTTGCGAACAAGTTGTAGAAGATTTTTGGGTGTAGCGATCATCAGCAAAGGAACGATTGTAAATCGGAATAGGACTGTTATAAACATGGCTTCGATAGGAGCCATGTAAAAGCAAACCGGGAGGGTCCCCCGAATGCTCTATATAATGGTTTTTATAGGCATAAACCGTCCCGTCTAAGTTGTCAGGGCAGGGAAAGGACCCGTCCAGCGTATAATATATCGTCACCTCTGGGTCCGGATGACTGATGACCAACCTGAATTCTTCCGAATAAAATCCACCTGCGTGTGAAAATACCGGCATTGACAGGACACACTGCGCTGGCTGATAATAAGGAACCCTGTTTGAAATTCTGGATAAATAGCGGCAAAGGCCTGCATCCATTTCATTGCAGCACGCAGACCAGTCTATCGGATTATCTCTCAGATCAAGCCTTGCAAACACTTTTGCGTTAACGTCATCTTGCAAGGCCCCCGCCTTGAACAAAGAGAGAAGAAACGAGATATCCTCAACTCCCGTGTTCCGCAGATTGAGTTCCCGTAATGCTTGCAAATCGCCAATCACGGAAAAAGCACCCGCAGAAAGAGGAACGTTTCGCATTACAAGCGTTTCCAAGGCTGGCAGATGGCCAAGAGGTGTAATATTTCCAAGCTGGTCATTTGAATGCAAATTCAGATAACGCAAATCAGGCATCGCAGTCAAAGGTTGCAAACAGCGTATCTGATTGTCTCTCAAGTTAAGTCTTTGCATTTGTTCCAGTGTATGCAATGCGGTCAGATCGCTAATCTTGTTATTCCTTGCGTTCAGTTCACGTAGCGACACAAATGCTGAAAGCGGGACTAAGTCTGAAATATCATTGTAGGACAGATTCAACACTGATAGCGGCAAACCGGCTAATTCACTCAATCCGCTTTCTACAAGATCCTGAATTCTATTATGGGATAGATTGAGGTTGTTCAACCTGCGCAGCATCGAAAGAGGTCTTACACAGGTTATGCGATTACCCGTCAAATCCAGTGATTCCAGCAACACCAGTTGTTCAAGGCCTTGCAAGCTTCTTATTTTTTTACCCGACAAGTCGAGGTGCTTGATTTGAAGCAAATCCGTTCTGGTAAGCATGTGACCGGACTTGCCAACCTGCTGGCGTATCGCGGCGGCAACATTCTCATCTTCAAACGTCACGCCACCTTGATAGGAGTAAACAGCAAACAAAAGAAAACCCAGCAAGGATATCAAAATAAGTAATACCAACAGCTTCATAGAAAAAAGGTATTCCTTGCTCGCCTTTACCGAACGATGAGGATCCCATCAGCATTGCAACGCTCACGCCGCCCCGCTTCAATACCTTGCGTAAACTTACTGTTGGCGACCAATCGCAAACCATGCCCCTGAACAATTTCACGTAGCCAGGCCGGTGGTGCTAACTTGTATTTTATTTCCAGCACAACTTCACGCGAGTGATGCACACGGAAAAAAGGCTTTGGTTCAGGAAACAGGCATTTTGCCTGCGTACTGCGTACAGCATGATCAAAAGTCAAACGTACTCCATCGCCATAACGAGACTCATACCCCTCCCGTGTGTAATCAATTAACACGAAGGGCTGCAAGCACGATAGATAAACGCCCCTGGCAAACTCTTCGAGAACCACATCATGATTCTCACCCCAGGTACGACGCGCTATAAAATCCTTGTACAATGCATAATCGACAAAGGTATGATACTTGGATAACGATTCGCCGCGCCTGACTTTCATTTCCACCCGAATCGGCGGACTACACGAAGGATCTGCCGTATAACTGCGCAACCGATACTTTACGCGATCACAGTCACCCGCCATCTTCTGGGTATAAATGGCATTATCCAGCGTTTCAAAGTACAAACTGCGAACAAAATAACCATCACGCCCGGCAAGACGCGTGTAGCGATCTGTGCGCATATGCGGCGTGATCGCGTTGCGCAGCGCAAGATACGCCTGCAAAAGAATCCGGTATTTGTTCTCAAATCGACCGCTTGTATCATGTGCAATGGGACGCGGCATAACGGCCTCAAACCGGCAAGTCTAGCTTCGGCGCCAGAAGCGATACTTTGTTGATGCAGGAAATGGACTGCAATTGACTGACAAGCGTTTCGATCAAATGCCGCCCGCTTCCGGAACCCCGCAACTCGAAAACCGTTTCCCACGTATCGCCATCGACCTCATGTGAGCGGACAACCACATCGTGTTTATCGGCATCAAGGATACCTTGAATCTGGTCGGCAGGGTACGTACCGCTACCAACGCACACCAGAACAAAATCAGCAAAATTAGAGCGACCATATCTGACAAAATAAAGAACGAACACCACAGGAACCATGATCAGGCTCGAAACAATAACAACGGTCCAGTTATACGTTCCTGCACCAAGTCCCACTGCAATCGTCCAGAACAGGAAAACCATATCGCGACTATCTTTGATTGGCGTCCGAAAACGAATAATCGACAAAGAACCAATCAAACCAAGCGAGAGCACCAAATCACCACGAATATAAAGCATCACCAAAGTGACAATAGGAGCAAGCAGTACCAAGGTACTCATAAACGAAAGCTCAAAATTCATGCCGCGATGCGTATGCTTGTATACCTGTGAGATAATCACCCCCACCGCAATCGCCAACAACAATGATATGGCTAAATGAGCATGCGGGGCAAAAAAGCCAGCAATAGCCTGCCGCCGCGCCTGCCGCCGCGCCTGAATGATGCGTTGCCCTTCCTCAGAGTTTCGCAGGGCATCCGACAACCATTCGGCATCGCGATCCTCTTCCTGCATCATTTCCGTAAAATGCGCCAGACCACCCGCGTCCGCCTCACGCCCCAACTCACGCAAATACGCCTCCCGAACCAACTCTTGTATGGCACCTACATCATTATGCGCATCGCTCACATCGTCAGCCAATACCGTTCCCCAAATACCCGCAACAATCCCTAGCAAGATGAACATTCGTAATTTCAACATATTATTTCCTCGCTCGTACCGCATAAAGATGGGCCAACATAAGACTTTATTCTAGCCTTAGCAATGCATTTTCAAAGTTTCATTTCCCGGACAAATAACTGGGGTAGCACTCCGTGGCAACCATCATACATCCCTCGCCAAAAGCACAGTGCGAGCAAAAGACGCCAGCTTACCGGTCGCGTTTTGTCATCATGGTCAACATCATTTGAAATCAGCAGCCTCACAATTGATAGCACAGGGACGTATCCCATAATCTCCCGGATTACAACACGTATTGAACGACGGATAAGGGAAGCACGGTCAGGTGCCTTCTGCCAAAACAAAATAGAGGAATGTCCCATAAGGTACATCCGCCGGGCAACACCTTTCAAGCTCAACGGATGCCAGTGATACCCCACGGCAGATCGACGATAATACAAACGCATCCCAACCGCTTGCAAACGATATCCAAATTCTAAATCTTCATGTGATGCGTACGGAAATGACTCGTCGAAACCACCCGCCCTTTCAATCAACTGCCTCTTAACAGAAACATTACAGGTATAAAAAAAGATCGGATCCACAGGTTCATCTTCACAAAGCTGTGGATAATTAAAAAAATACTGCTTGCCACCTGTTTCCAACCAGCGCATGAATGGTGTCACATGCATTTGTGCAGGCCAAGTAATGTACCCCAACACAGCATCAGTATGAGAAGGATGTTTTAGATGCCATGCCAAATGCTGCTGCAGCAAATCGGGTTCCGGCACAATATCATCCCCTATAATCAGAACGATCTCCCCTTTAACCATCTCCAACGCCACATTCCGTGCTCGGGCGGGACCACCATTGGTTTCGAGAGTATGATACCGAAATGCAAACAAGGCTTCTGGTGTGAAAGCAGCAAGCGTCTCTTTGGTTCGGTCAGTCGAACAATCGTCGACAACAATTACTTCAAAGGCATCAAAATCGACATTAACTTGCTGATTAAGTGCATCGAGAACCTTATGCAGAATCTCATGCCTATTATAGGTAGGCATAATGACACTAAGCATTGGTTTTTCTGACGTACTCTCATCAATTGGAGTCTGCATGGCAATATGTTCCTTCCGTAAATTTCAAGCAGATACTATTTGCGATACGAAGCCAGCATATGCCTCCGCAGCATGCTCGGGCGTATATTCTACTGCAGCACGCCTTCTCAATCGCTCGCCAACAGCCTTGCGCTTGCCCTCATCTTGGAGCAGAGCAAGAATGTCGTCAGCAAACTCCGGGCACCCCGGGTCCGCTACATATTCGTAACCATCACCAACATATTCGGCCATCCCTCCAAATGGGCTAACCACCACAGGCTTGGATCGCACCATAGCCTCAAGCAACACAGTGGGCGAAGTATCCCAACGAGAGGGAATCATTACACACCATGCTCTTCGATAAACCTCATCAAGCTCTACTCTCCCGAGCGACCCAAGGAAACGCACATGTTGTTTGTGTATTCCAAGGTCTCGTTCAGTCCATTTTTGCACGGAACCAATAAATCGAGCGTAACTGTCAGGTCCAACAATCTCCAAACATACATCAGGAATCGCAGCGGTAACACGTGCAAGGATATCGCGCAAATAAAGCAACCCCTTCCCAAAATCCAAACGTGCGACGAGCAGAATCGTTGGTTTATTGGCCTCACGGTTTACCCAACCTGACAAAGATGCCAATGGCTTGGGGAGAACGGCTCTGTGTAATGGCAACGCGAGCCCCTGGTTTTCCAAGCCGTCAATCATCCACTTTGATGGAGCCGCAAGCAAATCAGCATTTTCAACACAAAAGCGTTCACGCTTCATCCGCTTGCGCTCTCGCAAGCAAGCAAGATCAATCGCTAGTTTTTGCCATTTATACCAAGCTTGCGCGTAACGCGCCTGATGCACAAGATCATTATAGCGACAATTAATCAAAACAGGCGGGCGATTCGCAATCTTTAGTAATTCCGCGGCCTCACCAAGCCGGTCGACGGACTCAATCAAATTCACCTTGTGTGAGGAAGCAAGCTCCAAAACTCGTTGTGCCAAGGCAGGCGACCCAATATCCGCAAAATCATAAATTCGATAGACTCTACCACGCTCAATATCTTCAACCTCTGGCCGTCCGGCAACGCGCGTTGTAACGATAACTGTCTCATGCCCAAGTTTCCGTAAACCGGCGGATATCTCGCCAATATACTTACCAACCCCAAACCCCGAAGGCGGATACTCACAACAAAAATGCATGATTCTCATGCGAACGAATCCATTTGATTCAGATAAAAAGTAACCAACGCTTGACTCACAACTTGCATCGAAAACAACATCTCCATGCGAGCCCGCGCCGCGATTCCCATTCT
>SKVN01000094.1 GCA_007129405.1 Kiritimatiellia bacterium | reverse complement strand
GCCGTATTGATTGGTGAGCGGGACGTGTTCTATGAGGGGAAACTTCGCCCGACGGCAGAGGTGTTTGACGCGTTGAGGATTTCGGGGATCACACTGCAGCCGAAAGAGGGTCTGGCCCTGATGAATGGTACGGCCGTGATGACGGCGTTGGCGTGTCTGGCCTATTCGCGGGCTGCTTATCTTGCGCGTCTTGCGACCCGGATTACCGCCATGGTTTCTGCGGCTATGCACGGTAATGAGTTTCATTTTGACGAAGCGCTGTTTGCATTGAAGCCGCATCCTGGTCAACAGCAGATTGCGGCATGGCTTTGTGATGATCTCAAGAGCCAGCGTTCGCCACGCAACAGCAAACGTTTGCAGGATCGCTATTCCCTGCGTTGTGCGCCGCATGTGATTGGCGTGTTGCAGGATAGCCTGCCTTGGCTGCGCAGCTTTATTGAGAATGAATTGAACAGTGCCAACGACAATCCCCTGATTGACGGGGAGAATGAGCGCGTGTTGCATGGTGGACATTTCTACGGCGGGCATATTGCCATGGCCATGGATGCGATGAAGACGGCGGTTGCGAACATTGCGGATCTGCTGGATCGGCAATTGGCGCAGCTGGTTGATCCACGTTTCAATCATGGTTTACCAGCAAATCTCAGCGGGGCGGATTCCGCGCGGGCACCGCTGCATCATGGTTTCAAGGCGGTCCAGATCGCGGTTTCGGCCTGGACGGCAGAAGCTTTGAAGTTAACGATGCCTGCCAGTGTTTTTTCGCGGTCCACGGAATGTCATAATCAGGACAAGGTAAGCATGGGGACGATTGCGGCCCGTGATAGTTTGCGCGTACTGGAGCTTGCCGAGCAGGTTGCTGCGGCTTGCCTGCTTGCGGGCACACAAGCCGTGCAACTTCGTCGTCGCAAACGGGATTTGAACGAGAAGCATTTGTCGGATTCGTTGTTGCAGATGGTTGCTGATGTTTCGGCATCGTTTGCGCTGGTTGAGGAGGATCGCCCGTTGGAAGGAGATTTGCGGGACATGATGCGACAGATCCGGGAGCAGCATTGGGGTCTGTACTGATGTCGATTCTTTCGTCTGCGCTAACGTTAGTTACGTCGTTTCAAGATGCCGACCCGATGGGGATTATTTATCACGGGAATTATTTCCGGTATTTTGAGGAGGCTCGGCGTCTTTTGATGGACCAGCTCGGTTATAGTTATCTGGAGATGAAAGATTCGGGGTATATGTACCCGATTGTGGAAACCAAGGTTCGGTATATTCAGCCGATCCGGTTTCAGCAGGAGATTCGGGTGACGGCTGAGGTGGCGGAGTGGCAGAACCGGATTCGAGTGAATTATGTGATTTATGATGCGCAAACGGGGCAGCGCTTGACCAAGGCCTATACGATACAGGTTGCGGTGCGGTTGGATAATGGCGAATTATGTCTGGTGATACCGGACATATTCATGGAAAAATATAACGCCTGTTTGTTGCAAAGCGAGGTAGATCGTGAAAGTTGAGATTGTATATCCGAAATGGCCGAAGATGCAGAATCAGCCGGAGTTTCATCTTCCGCCACATGGGCCGGTGGTATTTGCCGCGAGTTTACCCGCAAGCGTTGAAATTAGCTTTCGTGATGAGCATGTACAGGCCGTGAATTTTGATACCGATGCGGATTTGATTTTTATTTCCTGTATGTTGACGTGTCAGATCCCGCGTGGTTGGGAAGTGGCGGATGCATATCGGGCACGCGGCAAGACCGTCGTATTCGGGGGGATCGGTACGCAACTGCATTTCGAGCAGACGGTACCACATGCCGATTCCGTGTTTCTGGGCGAGAGTGAAGGTCGTATGGAGGCTTTGCTCGATGATTTTGCTAGAGGGGAGCTCAAACCGGTGTATGATTACCGGAACAATTTTCCTGATACCCGGTTGATCAAGCCCGCACGGCGGGATATTCTGGATCGCGAACTGTATAATTACCGTGGCGTGCAAATGGTGGATCTGGTGCATGCATCGCGCGGGTGCCGATTCAAGTGTTTCCCTTGTTGTACGCCGTATTTGGGCGGTTGCCAGTTCCGGCCACGCCCCTATGATGATGTTGTGGCGGAATTGGAAGGCATCGACAATAATCGCATCTTCTTTGTGGATAATTCCATGGCGAACGACGATGAATGGCTAAAGGGTTTTTTGCGTGCCATTACCCCGCTTAAGAAAAAGTGGATCTCGCATCCACTGAAGGACAATCCAGAAATTCTCGATCTAGCGGCAGCGTCTGGTTGTTGGTATGTCTATCAAGCCATTTTTAATACGGCGGATGTGATACGGGATCGTGTTCAGCACCTTAAGGACCGGGGCATTGGTGTGGAGGGTACCGTGATTCTGGGAACGGATGATCAGGATGTGGACAGTATCAAGCGGTTGGTGGATTTCCTGGTTGACATGGATCTGGATCTGGCAGAGTTCACGATCATGACACCATTCCCGCATACGCCTGTGCGCGCGGACCTTGAGAAGCAGGGCCGTATCCTGCACAATGATTGGCGGCGCTACACAGGGGCGGAAACGGTATTTAAGCCGGCTCGTATGAGTGTCGACGATCTCGACCGTATGCATCAGTATGCCTGGGAGACGTTTTACGGTTCTGGCGGCAAGGAAGTTCGCATGGGGCAGCTTTACAAGCGCGTGATCGAGTTAGAAATGGCGGATGGAACATTCCGGTCGCATCGCGTGCGGCGTGAGCGAGCCTGGCAGACATCCGGCAAGGAGACTTCGGCGTGAAGGTTCTGCTGATTTCGGGTAACACGGCAGAATCCCCTTATCCTGTTTACCCGATCGGTGTTTCCATTGTGGCAAGTACCTTGCGGCGCAAAGGGTACGAGGTCTCGTTGTTCGATTTTCTCCAGCAGGGCTGTTCGCATGAACGTTTGCGGGAACGCTTACTGGATTTTCAGCCAGAGGCTGTCGGTATATCGATTCGTAACATCGACAATGTGAATGCCGTTCATGAAGTTCGCTATCTCGATCATGTTCGTGCCATTGTGGATACCGTTCGTTCGGTTGCGTCTGTGCCCGTGATTCTCGGCGGCTCCGGATTTTCACTGATGCCGGAGTCGATACTCTCTCATGTGGGGGCTGATTACGGGATCAAGGGGGAGGGCGAGGACGCATTCGATGGACTGCTGCAGACGTTGGCCACTGGGGAAGCGCCACCAGCCAATATTATTCATGCGCCATCGGTGTTGCATGGCGCGGATTTGTCGGCCGCCGATTATGATGCTGACATCCTTTCTTTTTATCGGGAGAAGAGCCACTTTATTCCCATTCAGAGCAAGCGCGGTTGTATTCGCACTTGTGCATACTGTACCTATCCCGTTTTGGAGGGGGCCGATATTCGCCCGCGGCCAGTAGGTGACGTGGTCGATGAGATGGAAACGTTGCTGGCCGGTAATACCTCGGATGGTTTGTTTATTGTTGATTCTCTCTTCAATGATGCAAAGGGTAACTACCGGGCATTGGTGGAGGAGATGGCACGCCGCGGCCTTAATGTTCCCTGGACTGCCTTTTTTGGTCCTAGCCGCGAGCTGGATGATGATATTGTTGCGTTAATGCGTAAGACGGGGTTGCGAACGGCCGAGTTGGGAGCCGATGCCATGTCTGATGCAACGTTGGCCGGTCTTGGAAAGGGATTTCGTTTTGCTGATGTGGTTGCCACGAATGAACTATTCCTGCGGCATGATGTCGCAACGGCGCATTTCTATATGGTCGGCGGTCCGGGCGAAACCACCGAAACGGTAGAAGAGGGCATTGCCAATGTGCTTTCGCTACGGCGCACGGTGAATTTTTTCTTTTTGGGGATTCGCATTATTCCCAATACCCCGCTGATGCGTCGTGCCCTTGCGGAGGGCGTAATCAAGGAGGGGGACGATTTGTTGGAACCGGTGTATTATCTTTCGCCGCAGATCGATCGGGAATGGGTGCAGCAGCGTTTGGAAGAAGCCTTTGCTGATAAACCACACTGTATTTTTCCGCCAGATAAAATGGATGACAAGTTGCAGTTGCTTTGTCGTTTGGGGTGTCAATTGGATGAAAGCTACCGACTACTCAACCAATAACAGCATTTGTACACATCACCTGCTGGTCTGGGTTGTTGTGCCCGTGCGAAATAATGGGGGTACGGTGCGTTCCCTGGCCATGCAATGCCTCCCGTATGTGGATGGTGTGCTGGTTGTTGATGATGGAAGTACAGATACGGATGTGCGCCAATTGTTTACGGGCACCGCGGTTCGTGTGGTAACACACCCCGTCAACCGGGGAAAAGGCGCTGCGTTACGAACGGCCATCAGTTTTCTGCGCGAACTGGGCGTTGATTGGATGATTACGATGGATGGCGATGGCCAACACGCCCCGGAAGATATACCGGTGTTTTTGCAGGCCATACAAGAACATCCCCATAGCATTATTATCGGGGCACGTGATTTTTCCGGTGCCTCTGTTCCGGGGAGTAGTCGTTTCGGCCGTCGGTTTTCGAATATGTGGATCCGGTTGGAGTCCGGGATATCGGTATCGGATACACAGAGCGGATTTCGGGCCTACCCGTTGTCGTTGATTGCTCAGCTACCCTTGCGGGGAAACCGGTATGAGTTCGAGGTGGAGGTTCTCGTGCAGGCGGCCTGGCATGGCATCGGGTTAGTTGATGTGCCCGTAAGCGTGTGGTATCCGGATCCGGAGGAATTTCTGGTGAGTAGCTTCCGGAAATGGCGGGACAATATTCGTATATCGCTTGTGCATGCGCGGCTTTGCATGCGGCGCCTGTTGCCTTGGCCACACCGCAAGCTTGTTAAACCAGCCCCGGATCGGATGACGCCGTATTTCTTGCTGCGGCATCCCGTGTTGTCGATGAAACGTGTGCTGACCGATAATACTTCTCCGGGTGAGTTGGGAATGGCGGCGACGGTCGGTTCCTTTCTGGCAGTGCTTCCGTTGGTTGGGGTGCACACGGCGGCAATTTTATATGTGGCTGCCCGCCTTCGGCTCAATTTGGTCATGGCAGTGAATATTCAGCATCTGTATGCGCCGCCTGTGACGCCGCTGGCATGTATTGTCCTGGGGCATTACATTTTGCGCCAGAGCTGGATTACGATTCCCGGAAGTTTTCGTGGGGCTGTGTCGGAAGTTCCGCATTATCTGTTGTTCTGGTTGATTGGGTCCCTGATTCTTGCTCCCTTGCTTTCCTTGTTGGCGGGTGGGGCGGTTTATGTGTTGGCGCGTGCCATCAAGAGGGATCGATGATATATATGGAACCGGCAGACACCACATCCCGGATCAAGGCGCGTAAGCGGGGAAACCGTGCCGGTATTCTGTTTTTTCAGATTCTGGCGCGTGTTGGTGGTCTCTCTGGCGCGTATGGTTTTCTCAATTTTGTCTGTCTATATTACCTTTTGGTGGATCGAGATGCTGTACGCTCCACCATCCCCTATGTTCGCCGGATGTTCCCGTCGGCCGGGGCATTACGCCGTCGCTGGCTGGTGTACCGGCTCTTTGTGCAGCAAGGCAAGCACCTGATTGACCGGTATGCGCAACTGGGGGGGCATTATCCGTTCCAGGTAAGCATGGACGGCCGGGAAAAACTCCAGGCGTTGGCGGGTGCCTCGCACGGAATGATTCTATTGAATTCGCATGTCGGCAACTGGCAGCTTGTGATGGGGGCGTTGGATCACCTTGGTAAGAACATCCATCTCGTCATGCGGCCTGAGGATAATGCGGCGGTGCGCGAGGCTTTCCAACTCGACCAAGAGGGCGGGCGCATTCGGGTTATCTCCATTGATGCTCCCTTTGGCGGGGTAGTCGATATTATGAATGCGTTGCAAGCCGGGGATGTGGTATGTCTGATGGGGGACCGACCATACGATTTTGATCCGGTGCATGTTTCGTTCCTTGGCGCACCGGCACGTTTTCCGTATAGCAGTTTCATGATCGCGGCCATGGCGGAGGTTCCGGTGGTGGTGCTGCTTTCTGCGAAGACCGCCAAGAATGCCTATACGATCGAAGTGCCTGCTGTGTACTACCCCACGAAGGGGGCGCGTGGCAGAAAGCAGGAGCATTGGGCGGGATATGTACAGCAATATGCTGACGAGCTGGCTGGTTTCTTGCAGCGTTATCCGCTGCAGTATTTTGTTTTTCAGGATCTTTGGGGGGCACAGGATGATGAAAAACCTGATTGATTACCGGTGGCTGGGGTATGGATGTTTGCTGTTTTGCTGTTGGTGTACGGCGGGATTTGCGCATGAAGCGGTTTCGCCGCACGCCGTGCTTGTGGGATACGGACAGTCGATTCCCGCGATCGGAGAGACGACGGAACGCTTCGGGGCACTGGATATTGTGTATCGGCATCGTCGGGTGCTTCATCCAGATAGGGGGAGGGGGTGGTATGCCGGCAATCACGAGTTCTGGATCGAGCTACCGGTTTCGCTTGTACTGAAGAACCGGGATGATCGCGATGTATACAGCGTTGGTATGGCCGGGATGAATTTTCTTTTTGCGTGGGTTTTTGCAGGCGGCCCATACGGGCAGCCCTATGTTACCTTTGGGGGCGGACCGCGCTATGTGTTTGCGGATATTGAGGGGGTTGGCTCCCGTACGCCGGGTAACTATCAGGCTGGCGTTGGGTATCGGTTTGCTGGCCCCGCAAACACGGTTCTCACACTGGATGTGCGGTTTGTGCATGTATCGAATCTGAATTTGGCCAGTCCGAATGTTCCGTTGAATTCGGCTGTTGGATATATTGGTATTTCCTTTTGATGACAATCCGGTTATAAGAGCATTATGTGTAAACAAAAACATGTGTTTGTGATTATACCACTTGCGTGCATGCTTGCATTGTGTGGTTGTTTGCACTGGAAATCCGATTTTTCCGATTGGTCGGCAGTGCCCGTTGTGGAGGATCCAGAAGCTCTGCTGGCGCATGCGAATCGTTTGATGGAACAAGCAGACAGCCGCGAGAATCTACTTGCTGCGATCAACGCGTTTCAAGAGGTGTTGCGGGTAGAGCCCTCAAATTATACCGCGTTATATGAAGTGAGTAATGGGTATTTGCTACTTGGTGATGCGTATACGGAGCAGCGCCGGGAAAAGCTTCGGCATTTTCGATTGGCCCTGCTCTACAGCGAACGCGCGATGCTTACAAATGCTGGATTCAAGGAGCGCATTGAAGCGGGTGCTCCGGTGTGGCTTGCCGTGGATGCTCTGACTACGCGGGAAATGGAAGCCATGCTGTTTTGGAGTACCGCTTTGTTTTATTACTACAAAGACGGTTTTGGGCCCATACGACAGACCATCAATTATCGTTGGATTACGCGGGCACGGAGGGTCTTGGGGAGGATGGCGGAATTGGATCCTGATTGGGGTGGTGGTGCGGTGCATTTTTCGTTGGGCTTGTATTATCTTGCTATTCCGGTCCGGGTTGGGGGCGATCGCGAACTTTCGGCTGCGTATTTTGCACGCGCTATTGAGGCTGGTCCGGACCGGCTGTTGAATCGTTGGGGACGTGCCCGGTATTTTCACGTGAAAATGCAAAATCCAGATCTTTTTGTTGAAGATTTGACATGGATCCTTGAACAAGATTTGGCGGCTGTTAGGGGTTCTCGCGCGTGGAATATCTATTTTTTCAGAAGTGCTCGCGAGATGTTAGACCGGGTCGACCATTTTTTTGAATAGAGTCCTGTCATGAGAAAATTCCTCTGGCATATGTGGCTTTGTGTGCTGCTTTCGCTTTTTGGTTCGGGATGTGCCGTCCGGCTATCCGAACCGCGCGCACCAGCAGCGGGGACGTATCGGCATCGGCTGGATGAACGGGTAATGGGTGTACGGCGTCATTATCGGCTACACATACCGTCTCGTTCCAATCCGGATGCGGCGTCTGCGCTTGTGCTGGTGGTCCATGGCGCTTTCAGTACCCCGCAGGGCATGGAGCGGATGTCGGGCTTCAGTGAATTGGCGGATCGCGAGGGGCTTCTGGTTGCTTATCCAGCGGGTGCCTACGGGGTTATGGGGCTTCTGCGCCATTGGAATGCGGGACATTGCTGTGGCCGGGCGGCGCGTGACAATCTTGATGATGTTGGTTTTCTGGATCAGGTGATCGATGATATTCGTAGACGTGTTGCCGTGGATGACAAGCGTATCTATATGGTGGGGTTGTCCAATGGTGGTATGCTGGTCTACCGGTATGCCGCGGAGCGCACACACCGTTTGGCGGGGGCTGCTGTAGTTGCCGCTGCACTCGGAGGACGTGCGTCATCGCAAGATGACTGGTGGATAACGCCTGCGCCGGAGATGGCGTTGCCGATGATGATATTTCATGCGCGTGACGATGACAGTGTGCCGTATGCGGGGGGCGTTAGCCCGCGTAAAGGTGGGGAACGCGAATATGTTTCGGTCGCCCAATCCGTTGACTTCTGGGTGCGCAATAACGAATGCAGGCCAGAGGCCATGGTTGCATCTTTATATGATGGACGCGTGACGCGATCTGTTTGGCGGGATGATCGTGCGGGGAACGACGTCGTGCTGTATACGATTGAGAATTGGGGGCATCGTTGGCCAGGGAAGCATTTCAGCAACAGGCTTGCTGTGGACGATCCGTTGCATGGATTTGATGCCGCCGATAAGATCTGGAATTTTTTTCAAGGTCGGACGATCGATCTGCAAGGGGATTGAATTCTCTGGCGT
>SKVN01000034.1 GCA_007129405.1 Kiritimatiellia bacterium | reverse complement strand
TGGCCGATACCCCGGAAGACGCAATCCAGGCTGCTCTTCTCGAATTGCACCGCATGACGCAACTCTGCACCGAACGCTTGCAAACCATGCCGCAATTATTATTGCAAAAACATGCCCCCACGCGCTTGAAACTGCAGGAAACCGAAACGGCCGTTTCGACCATCCGCGAGTCCATGCATCGATTTCTGCGCCAATTGAGTCAAGTGCCCCTCACGAAACGCCAGAACCTGATGGTTACACTGCTCTACAATGGCATCGACCACATCGATCGAATTGCAGATCATATCAGTGTGTTAGCCCGGACGCTATATGACCGTCACAACCTATCACACACGGAAATCCCCTTGCCTACCCTCCGACAGCTAATCCAGCTTAACCTGCTCGCAGTAGCTGTTATGACGTCTCTCGAGGAGGTGCTCCTACCGCTTCCGGATGACCGGCAGGAAGCCATTCGGCAAACATTGGCAAGCCGCGATGCGTTTATGGCAGCAATGGACCAGGAACGCGAACAAATCGCGGCCGATCTAGCCCAAGAGATATGTTCGCCGCGAGTCGCCATTTTTCGCAGCCGGTACTTCACAGAACTAAGTCGCATCGTGAAACACGCCCGGGCACTTGCGCTATATGCACAAAATCCGCGCTTTCGCATCAAGGCAAAACGTCTGCAAAAAGTGCTTCCTTAAAGCGCCCCCGCTCATTCGGATGCTTGCTATCCTCCGCAAGCCTCTGATATCCTGAGCCTAATGAATATGCAACCAGATCGGCAAAAGCCCCAGATTTGGGACAATCCCGACGACCCCGTCAATGTACTCGTCCTGGATGACGACGTCAGTCTGCGCGACATACTGGAACAATCCCTGACTCGCGCTGGCTTCAACGTCATGACGGCAACCGAAGGCAGCGAAGGACTACAAGTTTTACTCGGAAATCATGTCGACGTCGTCGTTTCAGACCTTATGATGGAACCAATGGATGGCATCACCTTTCTCAAGGAAGCATTGAAAATCTGGCCATGGATGGGCGTCATCGTTTTCAGTGGCTACGTACAAAAAAAACTCGCCGAGCAAGCGAAAACACTTGGGGTTCGATACATTCTGGAAAAACCCGTTGCGTTTGACGTGCTCACACGCTGTGTCGTCGACGAAGCGCATCGTGTAAAAAATGCCGTCTCGGGCTCCGGTTCCCTCACCCTGAGCCGTGTACTATACCAACTCAATATGCTACGTGACAACACCCGGACGGCGATCGAATCTGCAACCATGCAACAAGCACTCCTGAACCTGTGTCGAGATCTGGGAATCGCAATGCCATCTGTGCTTACCGCCATGGTCTACCAAACACAAAAAGACGAAAAACCGATTTATGCCGCAAGCCTACGTACCCCCATCCCACCCTCATACCTTACATCTTTGGAAAGTATGATTGGCGAAAGATACACGCTTCTGGTGGGAGAACAACTTAGCGAACAAGCAGAATGGAATATCGTAGGGGAAGAAACCGATCTGAACGCCCCTACCCCCACCTCTGAACCCCTATTCTTCCCCATCTTCAGCCTTAACCATATTAATGGTATTCTCATTTTTATCCCACCCAATGAATTCCGCTGCACCGAATCAGACATCTCTTTTCTCTACCACGCAGCGAATCACTTCACCACCATTCTTATCGCGTTTCACCGTATCCGGGAACTCGCCGTGCGCGACGAGCTTACCGGATTATATAATCGGCACCACTTACAAGATCAACTCATCAACACATGGGATATGGCATCACGATATGGATTAAACCCCGCGATTCTCATCGTTGACGTCGATCACTTCAAATTGATTAACGATAACTATGGACATATCGCGGGGGATGGAGCACTACAAACACTCGCCACAATCGTGCGCCAAACATGCCGAAGCACCGACATGATAGCACGCTATGGCGGCGACGAAATCATCGTACTCCTCCCTGATGCAGATCCCGGCAGCATCGGGCGCTTGGCAAAACGTATGCGAGCTGCCATTGGCGAACACATCTTCAGCCCTGATGCACACGCTTTTCATTTCACCGTATCGATTGGAGCCGCTAGCTGCCGCAAACAGGACGGCACGTTAACCTCCATAAAAGAATTGCTCAATCATGCCGACGAAGCCCTCTACACCGCTAAACGCAATGGCCGAAACCGCTTCATTGTGTGGGCACCACGCGAACAGACAGCAACAAACCATGCCCATCTTGAAGAAGACGTACTCGCAGATCGCAAAAGATCAACATCCATTATTGTCGTTGACGATGACCCCTACGTTCTCAAAACCATTACCCTGCTATTACAGTCAGAAAAATTACCTGTGCAGGCGTTTAATAATGTATCGGAGGCACTCGAAGCATTCGAAGCCAATCCCATGGGCTATCAATGTGCACTCATCGATTTGAATCTGGGAGACATCAGCGGACTGGAGCTCATTCGACGCATGAACGAAAAAAACCATGCCTTGGTCTCTATCATTATTACGGGTGACGCAACGCTCGACAATGCCGTCAGCAGTCTGCGCCATGGTGCTTATGATTTCATCGGAAAACCGATCCAACGGAGTCAGCTGAAAATAACGATCGACCGTGCTCTCGAATATCACCGATTACGCATAGAGAACGAAGCATACCAGCAAAACCTCGAAGCCATGGTAAAACGTAAAAGCCTGGAACTGACACATGCGTTAAAACGCACACGCGATGCTTTCGATTTCACCTTACGCGCAATGACGGCCATGCTCGATGCCCGCGAACATGCAACCGGCCAACATAGCATTCGTGTTCAGGATATTACCGTCTTTCTCTTACGAAAATACGACTTTAACGAAAAGGAAATCGACGCAATTCGCCACGGAGCCCTCTTGCATGATATTGGCAAAATTGCCGTCCCCGACGACATTTTACTCAAAGAGGGACCGCTGACAGAAGATGAATGGAAATTGATGCGCGAACATGTCGACATCGGTTATGATTTAATTAAAACGAATCCGGACCTACAACATGCCGCCGAAATCATACTCTGCCACCATGAAGAATATGACGGCAGTGGATACCCGCGGGGACTCAAAGGCAGCAACATCCCCCTAGGGGTACGAATCTTCAGCATAGTGGATGCGTATGATGCCATGCGCTCAACCCGCCCCTATCGCGAGGGTATGCCGAGAGAAAAAGCCCTTGCTGAAATCCAGAAATACAGCGGCTCACAATTCGACCCCGAGGTTGTAAGCGTATTTCAGCAACATATCGACGAAATCGAAGCTCTGGGAAAATGGGATCAAGACAATCAACTAGTTGCCGACAACCAGTTCACAACCGCTACCGAAAACAAGCAAATTGCGAAAATCATGTAGGATCACCATGCTTGGCGGCCCACTGCATTTGGCGCGCTACACCCATCATGATTTGCACATCATCACGCGTCAAAGCGCCTCGCGCCATAACCCGCCGAATCCCTTGCATCATATGATCCGCCTTGTCCTCTTTCATAAAACCAATATCCAATAACAGATCGTTCCAAATCGAGAACATCCGCTCACGCGACGCACTATCCGCGAAAGGTGATTTCTCGACCGGCGGCTCGTAGTCCCCTCCAACAACGAATACTTCATAGCAGCAGAGCAATACCGCTTGCGCAAGATTCAAAGAAGGCGTCGCGGCATGTGAGGGAATCTGGACAATGCGGTGACACATTGCCAGTTCCTCATTGGTAAGACCATTATCCTCCCGTCCAAAAACATAAGCGACCGGCCCTGCATCCGAAAAGCGCAAGAGCTCAGGCACAACCGCACGAGGAGGCACGGCATGCTGACGATACAACCCTTCAAGACCGCTCGTTCCTACAACAAACACACAATCAGCAATAGCAGAAGAAAAATCCTCGTACAGGCGCCGACCCTCAAGAACATGCCTGGCATGGCACGACATCTTGCGTGCATCCTCCAAGTTCATATCAGTGCTCGGATTGACAACGCGAAGCTCGGCAAGGCCCATGTTTGCCATGGCACGACAAACCGAGCCTAGATTCCCGCCATACAAAGGCTCTACCAGCACGATGCGTATTTGCTCTAACCCCATTACGTGTCACCCCGAATCGATCCCAGTACAATACGAAACGATAGAGATACTGGTTATCACCAATTCACGCAATCAAAACCCTAACGAGAATACGTCTCTGCCACCGTCACCCGACACTCGACACCCGCCGCCCTCGCAACTAAAACCGCGCATCAAAAACGATATCGAAACGGAAAGGCTCACCATACGTCACATATAAGCGCTCTGGATAATCAGGCGGTTCCAAACCAAACTGATACCCTTGCGTCACATACGCTTTATCAAACACATTACGTACACGTGCGGTCACCCCCCATGAATCTGCCTGCCAGCCAGCTTGTACATGAACGAGCTCATAGGCATCCGCTTGTCCATCATGACCAGCAGCTAGATACACCCGATCCCGACCCTCCAGCTCTACGCGCCCATACAGTTGACGCCATAACTGCGCTTGGATAGCAGCTTGATAACTATAACGCGGAGCAAATGGTTGATCACGACCATCAACAGGGTTTAATCCCCCCGCCGCATCAAACCCCGAATAGGAAGTATCGAGAAGACTTACGGCTCCCGATAACTGGATCCGTTCATGTGGTTCCTGCTGCACCGATAGCTCAACACCGCGATTATAACCACGCGCAGCATTATCCGTAAAATACACAAAGGCCGTCGGATCCGCAGGATCAAACTGCGCACTGGTTCCAATCTGTAAATCTTCACGCACCATATAAAACGCGGTCAGTTGGCTCTGCAAGCGATAATCATACAAATGCGTTCCTACACCCGCTTCAAAGTTCCAAAGCGTCTCTGCTGCATAGGTCCGTCGATCTTCCGGCAATGCCGGATTCTGATTCACACCACTACCTTTGAATCCACGCGACACCGCACCATGAACCCGCCAGGTTTCATCAATATGACGCGCCAATGAAACACGCCCCCCCCACATCGTATCACGCCGTGAGGCTTCAACACCCTGGCTATCATCATAATCCGTCTCGCGATGCTCCAAACGCAACCCCGAATGCAGCGACCAACCATCTCCCAAACGCGTGTCACCAATCACATAAAAAGCACCCGAGCTAGCTTCATAGTCGCTTTCCAACAGATCAAACCCATCAAAATCATCCTTTTCCTCAAGATGCGCCACCTCTACGCCCGTTTGCCAAGCCATCCGGCCATCAAACCAACCATCACCCGGATGCGAAAGAAACCGTACATCCTGCGAAAGCGTGCGACGACGTCGATCCAGACGCTCAAAGAAATCATAGGCATATCCCTCTACTGCCGGATCCCAGAAATACGGTGCTGCCGCCCAGAACGCATCATGCCCCCAGTCAGCATCATAACTGTAGACAGAGTCCACTTGCATAAAGCTCGTTACACTCTGAATACGGGCTCGATCCCAACCCGTCGCATGCAAGCGCAAGGCACCACCGCCACCCTGCTGACGATCTTCGCCAGGACGATCCGTATACGTGCGCCGACGATGATTATCCGGCGTAAAGGCATCATACCCATTCTGGAAGTTAATATAAATACCACTCAAATCAACCAGCCAGTTCTCATCGGGCTGCCACCGAAGCTTCATACGCCCGATCTGCTCATCACGCTTATTCGTGTCGCGCCGCCCCAGAAAAACATTTCGCCGATAGCCATCCTGCTGTTCAACCTCGAAAACCAAACGAATTTGCAAAAGATCCGGATTCTCCGTTAACGGACCACTCACCGCCACGGCACCACGCCGGTAATTGTCGCTACCCGCTCCAATCTGTGCAATGCGCTCATGATAGGGCGTCGGATCCATACTACGCACATGCACAAGACCAGCCATTGCACGAGAACCGTAAATGGCTGGCTGCGGTCCCCGCAACACCTCGACCTCGGCAATGTCAAACAAACTGGCAGGTAGCCCGAGCCCACTGAAATCCATGTCATCAAACAACAAGCCTACTGAAAAGTTTGGCGGGCCTTCCCCGGGAAACTGACTCACCTCGCCAATGCCCCGCATTTGAAGATAGCGAGCACGCGATGTTCCCCCCGCCCATGTCAACCCGGGCACAGCTCCCGAAAGATCTGCCAAGGATCTGGAGGTTAGACGATCCAACGCATCCTGATCCAGCACCGTGGCCAACGTTGTCGGATCCTGTAAACGAGATTGTCCTCGATCCGGCACAACTTCTATCGTTCCCAGATCAAACGGTGCATCCGCAGCTTCGGATTGAGCCCATACATTACCTGCCAATAAGGCAGCACTTAGAACCAGCCAACGCATTCCCCTCATATTTGCACTCCTGTCCGGGCAATGTAACAAAGGAGCATGCGGGGAATAGTAGGAATAGGAGTCCCAGACAAAAATCCATCCCTCCGCCGGCATGATCCGGTTCAGGTTCAAAGGGTCACTGGCTAACCAGTCTCTCAGGCCACACGGCCTCCCCTTGGACAGATGTTTTGATAATACAACCCGAAGGAATAAGTCAAGCCCGACTTACAGCAAAGAATTTGCGCAGTGGCGGAAACCCCAACCTCGAGCCTTACTGCGCTAACAGCGTAGTAACATATTGCGCCCGGCTAAAGCCATGCATAGGTCCATCTGCCGGTTCACTCAAAACACCACGAAATTGATCAATCGACTCATATCCCTTCTCGGCCATCCAAGCCGAGATATCAGTCTTCATCTGCTCAATACAGGAAAAATCTTCTTTTTCGTACAATACGGAACACAGTTGTGCCACATTCGCACCCGCTACAATCCCGCGCAAAACATCGCCATACGCATGCACACCGGTTGTCATCGCCAAATCGCACTGCACTTGGTTGCGCAAAATCGCCAACCAGCGAATGACCACACCCGCATCACCCGGATGCGAAAGATTAACGCCCTTGCCAAGCGTCAAAGATTGCAGATTGATCTGTGGTTGAAAGAAACGATTAAACAATACCACAGACTGCACGCCGCAAGCATCCAACTGCCTGACAAAATGCGATATCGAACTGTATTGCTGGCCAATTTTGACCGCGACGGGAATTTTCACCGTCTCACATACCGCACGAACCACTTCAAGATGCCGCTCTTCAACGTCCGCCCCCGCTTCCAGACCAGCAACAGGAATGTCATACACATTAAGCTCCAGTGCATCAGCACCCGCAACTTCCACCTTTCGCGCAAAACTTGGCCATTGCCCTGCACTGATACAGTTAATACTTCCAATAATAGGAACATCCACGGCCTGCTTGGCATCACGTATCAACTGCAAATAACGCTCGGGGCCAATTTGCATCGGCAAATCAGCACGCAAATAATCATACACTTCGGCATGCTGCTCCAAATCCAACGCCGATTCCATATCCTGCACATCCGCGCGAATTTGCTCCTCGAAAATAGAACGCAAAACAATGGCACCAATCCCCGCATCCGCCAAAGCTCGAATGGAATCAAGATTACCCGTAAAGGGCGAAGCTGCTGCAACAAGCGGAGAAGATAACGACAGCCCCATATAGCGAACTTCAAGATTTTGCATGCCCTATCCTTTCACTCAACCCAACACTTCACAACATGACCTGCAATATTGATACCCCTACCCCAGCTTCCTCGCAAGCCAATACTCGGACCATGCCGGGTAGCCGCGACAGGGCTCCCATAACAAAAAACCTAATAACGCTGCCATGTGGGTTTATTGTCATAAACATACTGGTAATAGTCCTTGCGAGTCAGCTTCGTGGATGCTTCCGCATCCAACAATACATGCACACGTGGATGTAATTGCAAGGCACTAGCGGGCATCATGGCACTTACAGGTCCTTCGATCGCCTGCGATACCGCCGCAGCCTTGTTGGCACCAAACGCAAGCATCAAACACACTCGACTTTCCAGAATGGTTCCCATCCCCATCGTGATACAATGATGCGGCACATCCGCTACCCGTTCAAAAAAACGCGCATTATCCTGCCGCGTCTCTTCGGTCAGCGTCTTGATACGGGTGCGCGAAGCCAGGGAGGACGTCGGCTCATTAAAACCGAGATGCCCATCAGAACCAATACCCAACACCTGTAGATCAATCCCACCCGCCGCACGAATCGCCTCTTCATACGCTTCACAATGGGCGGGAATATCTTCCGCCAAACCATCGGGAATATGAATTTGCGATGCCGGAAGATTCAACCCCGAAAACAAATTCTCCATCATGAACAATCGATATGAGCAAGGATGATCGCCAGCGACACCGATATACTCATCCAGATTAAAGGTCGTTACCTGACTGAAATCCAGTCCCTCTTCTTGATGTAGCCGGATTAACTCCCGATACAGACCAAGCGGCGTACTACCGGTTGCCAAACCCAAAACCGCATTCGGTTTCTCGCGCACCAAACGTGCAATGATCTTTGCCGCAATCACCGAAGCTTCCGCGGCTGTCTCCTGTAATATGATTTCCACAATCTCGCTCCCTTTTCAGCATTTCCCCACTGTCCGCATCCCTCCAAATTCTCCCCTTCTGCCTTTTCAGAGGTTCCCATAGCAGAGCCTACCAGCCTTCGTGACTTGGAGCCTTCGTGGTAAATCCAGCAAAGCCTACAAGCAATTTCAGCTTTTCAGCATTCAGCTTTTCCCCACTGTCCGCATCCCTCCAAATTCTCCCCTTCTGCCT
>SKVN01000015.1 GCA_007129405.1 Kiritimatiellia bacterium | reverse complement strand
TGAAAGAGACCTTTGACCAAGACACGCAAACGGGACTCGCTCAACGGCTTCTCGATCATCGACACATTACGCTGGCCAAGGGCGCGGGACCGGATGGCTCGGACGCCATCCGTGTGGCTTATGTGGGATACCAGCGGGGAAGTCAAAGGGTCGTCGCTCCTTTTCCCCTCGATTTTGCGGTCGAATCCGCAACGCTATCGTTCGATGTTCGTTTCGAGGAGGATTTCCAGTGGGTTCGCGGAGGGAAGCTTCATGGACTCGGCCCGAAACATCCAGTGACGGGGGGCGGAACGCGCAGACCGGACGGATGGAGTGCTCGAATGATGTGGGGACGGGATGGGCGATGCTCAACGTATCTGTACGACCAGAACGCGAGGAGGAAATGGGCTGCAGGGAGGGGGAGCGGTAAAACGGTATTCTCGGCTGGCCAATGGCATAACGTTGTTCAGCAGGTGAGCTTGAATACCCCCGGACAGGAGAATGGATTCGCACGCGTTTTCGTGGATGGCCAAGAGGTAATCAATCACGAGAATGTCGCGTTCCGCGGGACAGATGGAGACGATGCGCGGATACAGCAGTTTCTCTTCAGTACGTTTCACGGTGGGAGTAGTCCGCAGCATGCTCCTGTCGATGCGGCGGGTAATTTTACAACCGTTTATGCATTTTTTGACAACATCGTGATCACCGAAGGCATCCAAACGTCTGAAGCTGACGACCTCAAGGCCGCACCTGAAGAGTGACACTCGAAATACACAGGGAAGGAGTCGTATGAGCATCCAAACAGCCCTCGATAACATTAGGGTTTGCGCACAACATTGCGCAAGCCGGAGCTGACGGATTCATATTCGAGCCCTGTGACGATTTTGGTTATACCATAAAAAGATAGATGCATGCATTCTTTCTGCCAACATCAGCGGTGAGGGTTTGAGCGCGTTTGCACATCAAGCCTTCCATGGATCTTCCCATGTCCGTTCGCAAGGGATGTTAACCGATGTGAAGTGTGTCAACCCATCTCGATCGAGGTATACATGCCCCTCTAGAAAATCGTCGCCTAATTCCGTGAGTCGATCACGTAAGCGCGCGGCCAACTCCATTTGTAACTCAGCGTATTGCGGATCCTCGATCTGGTTGTTCATCTGGTACGGGTCGTTCTTGTTGTCATAGAGGAGCCAGGGCCCATCCGTCGTTTCTACGTATGTATAGCGTAGGGTGCGAAGTCCTCGATAGGCCTTCAGACCGTTCTTTCTTAGTTCGCCAAATTCGGCTGGTACCAAAAGAAGGGCAGCTTCGCTGCCATCGGGCTTACATTCGCCACGCAAGAATGCCGACCAGTCGCGTCCCTCTACTGTCGCGGGAACCGGCATATCACAAAGTCCCAGCAAGGTAGGCATAATGTCAGGGGCATCGAGCGGGATGGACAGCGCACGCCCGGCGTCGCCGTGTAGTTGCGGCCACCTGACCAGAAAAGGCACGCGTATGGACTCATCCCATGGTAAGAGTTTCGTCCCAAGACCTTGGCTCTGGAACATGTCGCCATGGTCGGATGTGAAAACAACGATGGTATTCTCCGCCAAACCGGCTGAATCGAGCGCATCGAGGATGATTGCAAGACAATCGTCGAGCGCCGCGATATGGGCATAATATCCCCGCAGCTCTGCCGTGGCTTTTTCACGCAGTTCCGGCGGCACGTTGGGCCGCAACGATATGTTGCGGTTTTCATACCGCTGACGGTACTCTTCCGGAGCGGTATCCAAAGGAAAATGTGGCGGCCCCCACGACAGCATCATAAAAAAAGGTTTTTCCGCGTGGTCTTCTATATACTTGGCGGCATCACGGCTCTGCGCAAACGCATCGTATCCTTCCCATTTACGGGGCGTGGGGTCTTCATTGAAATAATAGTATGAATCATAGTATTCATGCGTGCATTCATACCCTTTCCAGTATGAGAACCCCATCTGCTTTCGCCGTGGGATAAAGTCATCGCGACGGCCATAATCCCCGTCCGGACTGCCATAGAGGTGCCACTTGCCGATATACGCGGTGTCGTATCCACCATCATTAAATGCGCGTGCGATCGAAAGGCAGTCGGGATTCAACTCGGCATCGACTATATACACCCCGTGTGTCAGCGGATACTGTCCCGTCAATAGGCTGGCGCGGTATGGAGAGCAAACGGGACAACCAGCGACAGCATGCGTTACATTTATACTTTCGCTGGCCAGACGATCCAATACAGGTGTCTCACAATTCTCGTCACCGTTGTAGCCGGTGGCCTGTGCCCGCCACTCATCAGCGAAAACATATACGATATTCGGCGATTTACTCATGATGTCTATTACCGTACAGGCCAAGGCAGTCGCCACGCCACTGACCGGCAACGATATAAATGATATCCGGCTTCTTTCTATCTGTCATGGTCATGCTCCTAGACAAGATTGATCACATCTAGTTATCCATCACTATCATCGTGGTGGTTGCATGTCATTATTATTTGAAACTTTCTGAAAAAGCTTGGTTTCACGCTGGTAACGGCAGTCAAGATGATGCATGGGCGAAACTTGTAGCCTCCTCGCCAGACGGTGGATGATTAGTCGAACGCGTTGGGTTGTCCCATCCAGCGTCTGGCGACGGAGGCTACAATGCAAAAAAAAAATTGACAGAACAACCTAGCCGCTGCCCGCATGTGCTTGTTGTATGTTAGATATCTGTTAGTATTCAATGAGTACATTCAATTTTTCACATTAGATATAAGATGGCATAAGGGGACAACATGCGAAGCCGTTCTATTTATACTTTCTTGACAAGCACAGCACTCTTTCTTCTAGGCTGTATGATCGTACCGGCCATGCTGGCACAGACAGATGATCGCCTTATCGAAATTTCGAATCCCTATGCCAATGTCAATTGGGAAACAGATCGTGTACTGCGCGGCAATCTCCATACGCATACAACCCAAAGCGATGGACAATACGATCCCGATGCAGTTATCGATGCCTACAAACAGCGTGGCTACGACTTCCTGGCGATTACCGACCACGACCGCGTTACCTACCCTTGGCAGGATTTCGGTCGTGACCCGCAAGCACTAGGCATGGTTGACATTGAGGGAAATGAACTGTCGCAAGGGCATCACTTGGTCAGTTTGTTTAATGACTATGCCACGCTCGACCCGAACACGCTAACCCGTTTCAGAGGGGTTGCTGCGCATGGCGGTATCGCCTACTTTGCCCATCCCGGACGCTATGACAATGACGCGCAATGGTATGCCCAGCTATATTACGATAATCCGCATGTATTTGGGCAGGCAATCTACAATCAGGGTGATCGCTACCCGGGTGATCGTGAAAAATGGGACGAAGTGCTCAGTATTACAATGCCGGACCGGCCGGTATGGGGTATTTCCGAGGACGACATGCACCGCACGCCCCACTTCGGCCGTAACCGCACATACATCTTTGCCACCGAAAATGACCACGAAAACATCCGCGAAGCACTGATGGAAGGTCGCTTCTATTCCACCATCTCCGAAGATGGGAAAACGCCACCCTCCCTTACGGGGGTCACGATTGATGAACACGCTAGCACGATAACCCTGGAAGTGCAGAACTATACTTCTATTCGCTGGATTTCCATGGGCAAAGAGGTCGCCACAGGCACAACCGTTAACATTACATCGTCTGCCGATATGGATCGCTATGTCCGTGCAGAACTTCAGGGTCCGGAAGGCCGCACGTACACCAACCCATTCGGCATTATTTTCTTCATCAACCGCCCACCGCATGTGGATGCAGGAGAGGATCAGGCACTGTGGGTCGAGAACACCGTTACGCTCCGGGGTATCGTCAGGGACGACGGACGCCCTGAAGATGCCGATCTCAGGATCCAGTGGGAACAGCTTTCCGGTGAAGGCTCTGTAACGTTTGCTACCCCACATGCACCGGAAACGACTGCCGCATTTTCTGCGCCGGGAACCTATACCCTGCAGCTCACGGCTGACGATTCCGAATATAGCGTGAGCGATACGGTAACCATTACAGCCCTTGCCGACAATCTTGGTTGCCAACTCGGCGTCTTTGATCTCTCTGCAAACAATGGCATCAATCCCGCAACGGGCCAACCCTGGCAGCGCGGCGACCAGTATCGCCTAGTCTTTCTATCCAGAAACCCCGTATCGGCCAAGACTCCATTGGCAGATGACATCACCTATTGGAACCAAGCCGTGCAGCTGATTGCAGAACGCGCCACCGAATTCGATCTCGGCGGAGTAACTTGGAAAATCATCGGCTCCACAAGCGGGATCGATGCCCGCGACAACACCGCCACCAATCCTCGAGTTCATGGCACTGGGCATCCCATCTTGAATATGGAAGGAGAAGTTATCGCAAACAATTTCGAGCACTTGTGGGGCGATAGCGAATCACACGCTGCACCAGCGTATGACGAAAACGGAAGAGACTTCTTCGATGCGGATGCGCCACCTTCGATCATCACGGGCACCAATGCAGAGGGCAAGGCTTTGGCTGTATTGCGGTTGCGTGACATATCCGCAATGGGCAATATCCGACAAGGCGTATTCAATAATACCAGAAGCTGGAAAAGTCACTCCCGGTGGTTTTCTGACGCAGACTCATCTGTATACGGTATGTCTGAACCATTAACGATCATTGACCGCAGCGCAGAATAAGACCGCGATCATTCATAAGAATCATAGGTACACCATACCTAACCCACATATCTCACAAGCCATCTACTGCGAGCATGAATAGCACGTCATATCGGGCACGCGACTTGCGTGGCGATCTCCGTGTGTTTCTACACACTGTCGTCCGCCACACTGCGCCGCGAACTCGCTCTGACGCACTCTTCACGCTCTCGCTACGAAGTTTGCGAGATAAGCGGGTTAAAGACAGCGAACATTTGCATGCGTGCAAAAACAGTGGCCTACAGCATGATTGCACGCTTGGGGCTGCACCGCCTGCCCAAGAAAAAGATCGCATCATCAATATCTCTGCGTGCTGCCAACTCTATTTCCATCTCAGAGCATTGCTGATCTCTTGCTCTTCAACTTCCGCACCGCAAATATTGGTCTCGTCAGCTCCGGTGTAAAGCCGGTAGAGCTTACCGCCTTATACCGGCGGCTCGCAGAGCGCGATCAAATCATAGACATCTACTGTTGCCAGACACTCCACTGTATCAGCCGCACCATAGTAAATTTTTACTTCGCCGGAATCTTCCAGAATCATACCGCCAGGAAATATCACATCATTGCGAAAACCGCCTTCCACCTCGTAATCAGCTTCGGGCGCTAACAAGGGTTCCCTGGATAAACCGATCACTTTGGAAGGATCCTCTAGATCCAGCAGCATGAGGCCTCCACAGTACCGTTTCCGCCAGGCATTCTCCCACCCATTCTTGCCACGGTTTGAATCCTTATCCACCGTATGAATCGTCGTCAGCCAGCCTCTCGGCGTCTTAATCGGCGGAGCCGCCGGACCAATCTTGTCATTTGCATAGGGCACCTGCTCAACAGCCAAAACAAGCGCATGGCGCCCCCAGTACACAAGATCTTTCGAACGGCCGCACCAAATATCAAAGCGGTCACGTCCACCGCGACTGTAAACCGGGAAAGGCCGCTCCAGTCGGAAGTATTCCCCACCAATCTTTTCGGGAAATAACACCATATTCCGATTGTCGGGTACCGTCATCGAGAGAATATCAAAGTGGTGAAAATCTTCTGTCATGGCAACCGCACCATGAACACCGTGCTCGGTATCAATCGCGCAACAGATCACACAACGCCCATCAATCACGGTAAGGCGTGGATCATATAACCTCCGCACCTCCGCCCGTGCAGGCTTATCTGACATGGATATGACACGATCCCAATGCGACATCGAGAAGCATGGCGTAGCCTGTACCTCCCAGCTCATGCCATCATCACTGAAGGCCAATCCAAGATTCGTATCGATAAACTTGCTGATGCCCTCCGTCTCGGCTACATCATTACGAAAGACCATTACATAGCGCCCGTTGTACTTGGTAACACCAGCGTTAAACACCAACGAGGAGCGATAAGGTAGATCGGATGCCGCCAGAACGGGATTACCGGAATAACGCTTTACGCAAGCGGCAGATTTCAAAATGGGGGTAGAATTTTTCATAAAGCATCACTCTCGACGGATGGTACAAGATTCATATTGTATGATTCGCGCCATATCGAATCACGATTCGACTACCGATTACCAGAATTTTCACCTGCTTAGCTGCACATGCATACAACGTATCGCGTGTGACAATGCAGAATTCACTTGCTTCCATTGGTATGTCTATCATTATGAGAAAAGTAAAAAACGTGCGTTGCGGAGTCATCGTATGTTGAAGCTGGTTTATCGAGCACAAATGGAGAGCATGAAATGGATCTAGAAAGCGATGTAGTTGTGTACGGGGATGCCGCTGGCGGCGTGACCGCAGCCATACAGGCGAGCCGTATGGGGCAATCTGTAATTCTGGTCTCTCCATTTGATGGTCACCTCGGCGGTATGACCAGTAGTGGACTGGGTTGGACAGACATCGGTAATGACCAAATCCTCGGCGGTATCTCCCGTGAGTTTTACCATCGGCTTTATCAGCACTATCAGCAACCAGAAGCGTGGCAGCAAGAACCGCGCGATGCGTTCGCGAACAAGGGGCAAGGTGTCCCTGCCCTGAACCCGGCCACGGAGCTGGCCACAACATTCGAGCCCCGCGTTGCCGAAAACCTCTTTCAGACGATGATCAAGAAAGCTGGTGTCAAGGTGATCACAGGCCGAATTGACCTGGGCCATGGTGTGATCAAGTCGGGCCATCGGATCACCGCACTGCAACTGGAAGACGGCACAACGATCAAGGCGAAAATGTTCATTGATGCTAGCTACGAAGGAGATTTGCTACCAGGTGCAGGTGTATCGTTTGTGGTCGGGCGCGAATCTAACGAGGAATATGACGAACAAGGCAACGGGAACACGGGTGTCGCTAGGAAAAACCAACTGCCGGATGGCATTGATCCCTACATCATCAAGGGCGATGCATCCAGTGGACTGCTGCCCGGTCTCAATCCCGAACCCGGCGGATCCAAGGGAGATGGCGACCACCGTCTGCAGGCTTACTGCTACCGCATGTGCCTCACCGATGCCCCCGATAACCGTGTAATCATCGAAAAACCGAAGGACTATAACGAAGCAGAGTATGAGATTCTCTTTCGGGCGATCGAAGCCGGCCAAACAAATACGTTTTTCAAGTTGTCACTCATGCCCAATCGCAAAACCGACAGCAACAACGACGGCGGCATCTCTACGGATTATATCGGCATGAATTATGGTGCCGACTGGAATTGGGCCACACTGAACCATGCGCAACGCGAAGCATTGGCCGCCAAGCATCGCGATTGGCAGCTGGGTCTCATTTGGACGCTACAACATCACCCGCGCGTACCGCAGACCATTCGCGAGGTATATGCGCCCTGGGGCCTACCAAAGGATGAGTTCCCGGACAATGCGCACTGGCCCTACAACCTGTATATACGCGAAGCCCGGCGCATGCGCTCGGATGTTGTCATGACCGAAAACCACTGCAAAGGCAAACTTCCGGTGGCGGATCCCGTCGGTATGGGAGCATATACGCTCGACTCACACAATACCCAGCGCTATGTACATGATGGCATGGTCAAGAATGAGGGCGACATCCAGTCGTACCTCAACGGCAAGGCCTATGGCATCTCCTATCGCGCCCTCGTGCCGCCAGCCGAGGAATGCACTAACCTCCTTGTGCCGTGGGCACTGTCCGCCACACATATCGCGTTCGGCTCGATTCGCATGGAGCCCGTCTTTATGATCCTCGGGCAAAGCGCCGCCACAGCCGCATGCCTTGCAATCGAAGATGACACCTCCGTGCAAGACGTTCCTTACGAAAAGCTCAGGAAACGCCTGCTAGCCGACGGGCAACAGCTCCTATAATTCATCATCGGCCGGACTCAATTGTGGTCACCGCCATTGAGGCCACAAGTCCGGCCAAGAGGTCATGCCAGTCAGCAATACTTGTCGGCACTATTGCGTAGCCTCCATCGTCAGACGGTGGATGGGCCCTCATTCTACTATCTGCTCAACGGTTACCGACAAACCATACGAACGAAGTTGGTCTCGGTGCTCAAGTGCAGCAGTTTTTCCTTCAACTTCTGCAATCGCTTTGCCGCGCTCATGTGCTTCCAACATGATTTTGGCCGCCATGGATATGTCATAGGCAAACACAATTTGTAGACAATGAATCACATGGGCTACGGTGTTTGCGTCATCATTGTGCAGAACAACCTGACAAATCGGCTCCTGCTGAACCGATTGCTCTGTGTTCGGTTTCTGAACCGTCTTTACATGCGCATTATTCATAAAGATCTATCCACCAAAGCAATCCAAATCAGTTACACCCGAACAAACCAATAATCAGTATACGATAGGAGCATATACATCATACCCTGAAAGTTTCTTCCGTCCTTGTAAAAAGGACAATTCAATCAAAAATTGTATTTGAACAAGCTCTCCGCCCGCCTTGCCAATCAGTTCGGCGGAAGCAGCAGCAGTCCCACCTGTCGCCAACAGGTCATCAACCAGAACAACCCGGTCTCCGGGTAAAAACGCATCTTGATGAATCGCAAGTGTAGCGGAACCATATTCCAACTCATAGGAGACTTCATACGTTTTGTAAGGCAACTTTCCCGCTTTGCGTATCGGTACAAGGCCAATCCCTAATCGCTCGCACAATACACCCCCGAAAAAGAAACCACGCGCATCAACAGCTGCCACTTTTGTAACGCCTAACCCCTGTATCTGATCAGCAAATAGCTGCATGGCAAACTTGAACAACGCAGGATCTTGCAAAATGGGTGTAATATCCTTGAAAAGGATGCCTGGCTGCGGGAAATCCGGCACATCCCGGACTGCTATTTTCAGATC
>SKVN01000092.1 GCA_007129405.1 Kiritimatiellia bacterium | reverse complement strand
GCACTCCGTGCCCCCCAAAGCGGTGAGGTCGCTTCGCTCGTCACCGCACTCCATGATGTTTTTATATCGTGCCGAATCGAAAATGTGACCACAACATCTTGTATGTAGAAATGAAGTTACAACCTAGAGGTCGGAAGTCGGAGGTCGGTATTTGGATTGTATCCATTGGAGGAGTTGTTGGCGGTTTGTGGCGGAGCCTTCGAGTTGCTGGTCGTAGGCTTGTTTGAGTATTTTCCCAAAGCGTGGTCCGGGTTTTAACCCCATCTGGATGAGATCGTCACCCCGCACCCAAGGTTCAGGCAAAACAGGTTCCTGTTCGAACGCGCGAATTTGTTGTTCGAGGAATTGATAGTTGTCGAGCATGCCGTGACAGGCGCGACAATCCAAGCGATGCAGTTCCATTTCTGTTGGGAAGTAGGGGTTTCCGACCATACGTCGCAAAGTGGACTTGCGCATATTCTGGACTTCCATGAAACGCATATGATTTTTAACACAGGCGCATACTTCCTCGATGAGGGCATTGGACATGCGCAGGCGGCGGAGAATCTGCTCTGCCATGATAGTGCCTTTTTCGGCATGGCCATGGAATCGAATGCGGTTGCCATCGTATGTTGCGGTCGCTGGTTTGGCAATGTCGTGTAGGAGTACGGCATAGGCTAGGGCAGGGGTACGTTGTTCCATATCGTCGAGCATCATGAGAGTGTGTGTCAGGACGTCACCTTCAGGGTGAAATTCCGGTGGCTGGGGTTGATGTTGCAGGGCGGAAACCTCGGGCAAGAAGGTTTGTAAGAGTCCCAGTTTTTCGAGGGTCCACACGGCTGCGCCGGGGTGTCGGGATTCGATGAGGATACGCGTGAATTCATCGCGAATTCGTTCGGGGCTGATGGTCTTCAAGGCATCGGCATGTGATTGGATCGCGGCAGCAGTTTTGGGTTCAATGGTAAAGTTGAGTCGATGGGCAAACCGCACAGCCCGCAGCATGCGGAGGTGGTCTTCCTGAAAACGCAGGGTTGGGTTTCCCACCGCGCGAATGAGGTGGTCCGCCAAATCCTTTTGTCCCTGTACGAAGTCATATAAGGATTCGGTGGTGGGGTCCCAGAACATGGCATTGATCGTGAAGTCGCGTCGTTGGGCATCTTCCACGGCGGAGGTAAAGACGATGGCGTCAGGGTGACGTCCGTCGGTGTATCCTTGATCTTTGCGAAAGGTTGCAATCTCGAATACAAATCGTTCATAGGTGACAATCACAACGCCAAAGCTTTTGCCGACGGCATTGGCGGCGGGAAATATTTCCAGGACTTGATCTGGCGTTGCGGCGGTGGCGATATCGTAGTCGGTGGGCGTCAGGTGGAGGAGTTGGTCGCGGACGCACCCACCAGCCCAGTAGGTCTCGTGACCCTGTTGTTGAAGACGGGTTGTGATTTGGGCGGCACATTGCCGCAATCGAATGGCTGTGTCTGTTTCAAGCGGGGGACTAGGTGACCACATGATGAAGAATCGCTTTCATGATGGGCATGGCTTCACGGGTGGCCGCAAGGACTTCTTCATGTCCCAGCGGAGCGTTTGTTACGCCTGCCGCATGATTGGTAATGCAGGAAAGCGCCGCCACTTGCATGCCGGCTGCGCTGGCGAGTATTGCTTCCGGGACGGTTGACATGCCAATGGCATCAGCCCCCATCATCCGGAACATTCTAATTTCTGCGGGGGTTTCATAGCTAGGTCCGGATGCCGCTACATATACACCTTCGTGCAAGTTATGCCCTGCATGTTTGGCGGCGTGATGCAAGGCCGCCCGGAGTTTCGGGGTGTAGATCGTGCTTTGATCCGGGAAGCGTGGTCCCCAAATGGTGTTGTGCGCTCCCACGAGGGGATTGTGTCCCATGCAGTTGATATGGTCGGTGATAACCATGAGATCGCCTGGGGCAAGTTGCGGGTTAATTCCTCCGGCCGCATTGGTGAGAAGAACAGATTTTGCGCCAAGACATTTCGCGACATAAACGGGGAGTGCGACAGGGGTCCACCCGAGGCCTTCATACCAGTGACGGCGTCCTTGAAAAATGAGGAATGATTGTGCGTTATTGGCGGCGAGCAATAATCGTCCTTTGTGACCTCTGACCTCTGGGGCACCCATAGCCGGGATTTCCTCGTAGGGAAGTTCCGCGCGTATTTCGAAAGCCTCGGCGATATCGCTCCAACCCGACCCCAGAATCATGACTTGATCAATGGCTTCGATTGCAAGCTGGTGTTGTACCGTTTGCAGTGATTGGTCCAGAATGGTAGTGTCCATACATTTTGCCCTTTCCTACTGCAGGATGCATTTGTTTATGGCTGGATGATAGCCAGAACCCGCTCCTGGAGTAAAGTCGCACATGCCGCAGGTTCCGTTTGGGTGATGTCGAGGGTGATGTCATGCGTCTCGCTCGCAGCAGGCTCTTTGCTGCATGTCACGGTTATGTAGGATGCAGGTATGAATCGTTGTTGGAGGAGAGTTTGTGGTATGGGATGCTGAAAGGCGCAAATGACAATGGATCCTTGGTCGAGACACAAACGTGCGAGATGTAGATGCCGCCGGATGCGTTCTTCTTGATCAAAAGGCGTGTCACGTAAATCGGCATTCAATCCGTGACGCGTATTGTCATTGGTTAGACGCACAACTTGCAGGCCCGCGTCGAATAGTTGTTTTTCGAGCAAAGCGGCAATCTGCTGTTGTCTGGCGAGGTCTTCCCCTTGGATCCAGATGCAGAGTGGTTCGTGTTGCTGGCGTCGCGTACGATCTGCTTGTGCTACGAGGCCAGGTGTCCATAGCATCTTTTCCGGTGGAGGCATCGTGATTGCGCGATTTTGGCTACGCTTGAGTTCCGATATGGTGGAACGGGAACTATGGCGAATCATACCGGCGGCGACGGTTCGAAAGTCATTGGGGTCGATCAAGGCAAAGCCCCCTGTTGCGCGGTTGCGGTCATAGGGGTCAAAAAAGAGTGGTTGTGCCGTGGTGATGCGAACACGAGCGATTTCGTTGAGTTTGAGGGATTTTATCTGACTGCGGTGGAGTGTATTGACATCGAGCCGGTAGAGGATTTCGTCAATAACGGCCTTGCTGGTGCGGGTGGTATGACGTAAGAGAATTTCTTTGCCGGGTACGAGTTCTTGCCGTTCATCCATCCAGCAAACGGTGGCTTCAAATTCACTTTCGACTTCGGGGATATTGTGGCGTCGCACAATCATGTCGCCGCGACTGATATCTATTTCGTTTTCGAGGGTAATGACGATGGCTTCGCCCTCGCGAGCCTCCGGTAAATTTTCGTTATGGCGCACAATGCCAGCAACTTTGGAGTGTTGCATGCTGGGTAGCGCAATGATCTCTTCGCCGGCGCGAATGGTCCCAGACGAGACCATACCTGCAAATCCACGAAAATCCTGATTGGGGCGGATTACATATTGCACGGGGAAGCGAAAGTCGACGAGATTTCGGTCGGCCGTAATGGTTACATCTTCAAGAAACTGCAGTAGGGGCGCCCCTTGGTGCCACGGCATATTTTCACTGCGATGTACGACATTGTCGCCCAATAGTGCGGATACGGGTAAGAAGGTGATGTCGTGAATGTTAAGTTTACTGGCGAATTGGCGGTATTCGTCGGATATTTCTTCGAAGCGTTCCCGGCTGTAGTCGACAAGATCCATTTTATTGATACAAACGACGACGTGGGGAATGGCTAGTAAGCTGGCGATAATGCCGTGTCGGCGACTTTGGGGCAATACGCCATGTCGGGCATCAATGAGTATGATGGCGAGGTCTGCATTGGAGGCACCGGTGACCATGTTGCGGGTGTATTGTTCATGACCTGGGGTGTCGGCAATAATGAACTTCCGGCGGGCGGTAGAGAAATACCGATAGGCGACGTCGATGGTGATGCCTTGCTCGCGTTCGGCCCGTAATCCATCTGTAAGCAAGGCAAGATTCACATTTTCCTCGCCACGCAATTTGCTGGAATATTCCAATTGGTCCATTTGATCCTGGAAAATCTGCTTGCTGTCGAAGAGCATGCGTCCAATCAAGGTGCTTTTGCCGTCATCGACACTGCCTGCGGTCGTGAAGCGCAGCAAATCGCGTTCTTTTACAATCGTGTGTTGGGGGGGTGTTTCGCTATGCATGCGTTTGGTTCTCTCTTTTGGCAACCCTTAAAAATATCCTTGTTTTTTGCGGTCTTCCATGGCGGCTTCACTGCGTTTGTCATCGGCTCTGCCGCCGCGCTCCGTCACGCGGGTGGCTGCAATTTCATTCACAATATCGCTAATCGTATCGGCTTGGCTTTCTGTTGCTCCGGTACAGGTCATATCGCCAATGGTACGAAAACGAACGCATGCTGTTTCCACGGTTTCATCATTCATGGGCTGGTTGTAAGGGCCTACTGCAAGAATGACACCTTGCCGCCGAACAATTTCACGCTCATGTGTGAAATAGAGCGAGGGGAGCGGAATCTGCTCACGTTCGATGTATTGCCACACATCGAGCTCCGTCCAGTTACTGATCGGAAAAGCGCGGATATGTTCGCCGGGCCGATGCAGGCCATTATAGAGGTTCCATAATTCCGGGCGCTGATTTTTGGGGTCCCATTGTCCAAACCGATCCCGGAAACTGAAAAAGCGTTCTTTGGCGCGTGCTTTTTCTTCGTCGCGTCGTGCGCCGCCGAGGGCACAGTTGAATTGGAATTCATTGATGGCATCGAGAAGCGTCACGGTTTGCAGCGCATTGCGGCTGGGGTTGGGCCCTTCTTCTTCCTTTACGCGGCCTTTGCGAATGGAGTCTTCGACGGTGCGCACAATCAGGTTGGCCTGAATTTGGCTGGTGTATTCGTCTCGGTAGACAAGGGTTTCCTCGAAGTTATGCCCGGTATCGATATGCATGAGCGGAAAGGGGATTTTACCGGGATAAAAGGCCTTTACGGCCAAATGACTCATGATAATGGAATCTTTGCCGCCGGAGAAGAGCATGACGGGTCGTTCGAATTGGGCAGCGACTTCACGTAGCACGTACATGGCCTCGGCTTCGAGTATATCTAGTGTGTTACGGCGATAATCGCTCATGTGTAAAATTTCTTTCTGCAATTTATTGGGCGTGGCGCTTGGCCGATTCTACGGTATTCACCATGAGCATGGTGATCGTCATAGGGCCAACACCACCGGGGACGGGGGTAAGCAATGAGGCTTTCTCCTTGATCCCTTCGAAATCGACATCACCCACTAGCCGAAAGCCACTTTTTTTGGTGTCGTCGGGGATTCGATTTACGCCGACATCGATCACGGCCGCGCCGGGTTTGACCATATCGGCCGTAATGGTGTTCGGGCGTCCGGCGGCGACGATCAATATATCGGCCTGGCGCGTAAAGGAAGCCATGTCGCGGGTGCCGGTATGGCAAATGGTGACGGTGGCGTTGGCGTTCGGTTTCTTTTGGAGCAGCATATTGGCAATGGGTTTGCCGACAATGTTGCTACGTCCGACGACAACAACATGAGCCCCACTAATTTCCATGCCACTACGCGCCAATAGTTGGACGACACCGTGCGGGGTACAGGGCATGAAGCATTCCTGGCCAATAACGAGGCGCCCTACGTTTCCAGGGGTAAATCCATCGACGTCTTTTTCGGGGGCTATGGCGCCGATCACGGCATCTTCGTCGATGTGCTTCGGGAGCGGGAGTTGCACGAGAATGCCATGAATTTTGGGGTTGGCGTTCATCTCTTCCACTTTGGCAATCAGATCTGCTTGTGAAGTGTCGGCCGGTAAACGGTTGTCGTCGGAGTAGATGCCCGCCTCGGCACAGGCTTTTTCCTTGGCGGTAACATAGGAAGTGGAGGCGGGGTCTTCGCCAACCAGGATCACGCCCAATCCGGGGATAATTCCTTGTTCGCGCAATTGGGCAACTTCTGTTTTTAGTTCGGCGCGCATGTCTGCTGCCACTTGCTTTCCATCGATAATTTGTGCTGGCATTTTATGTTCCTTGGTTCTTGGTTTTAGCGGGAGATCGTTTCTGATGGCCACGCAGTGGTCATCAGGGAGAGGGTAAAAGGTTCGGTTATGTTTAAAATAATCCAGTAACTTTACCGGTTTTAACGTCGACGTCAATCCCGCGGTAAGCGGGGTTGGATGCGGTGCCGGGCATCAGCTTGATGGTGCCCGCAACGGGGACGACAAAACCGGCGCCTTTATAGACGAGTATGTCTTGCACGGGCAGGGTCCATCCGCGGGGGCGCCCTTTCTCGCTGGGTTCATGCGATAGGCTTAAATGGGTTTTGACCATGCATGTTCCCATGTGGGCAGCTTCGGGGTCGGATTCGATTTGTGCAAGTTTGGCCTCGGCTTCGGGCGTATACGTGACGCCATCGGCCCCGTATACCTGTGTGGCAATTTTTTCAATTCGTTTCTTGTGGGGCATTTCCAAATCATAGAGGAACTCGAAGTTGGATGGTTCCTCGCAAGCGGCAATGACTTTTTCGGCCAATTCGCGTGCGCCTGCGCCCCCAGTGCGCCAATGTTCGGAAACGGCACAGAATGCGCCGTGTTCCTCCGCAATTTTGCGGATGGCATCCTGTTCTGCCGGTGTGTCGGTATGAAACCCGTTGATACAGACGACTGGGCGTATGCCCGATTTTTTTACCGTTTCGATATGTGCAATCAAGTTTTCGCAACCTTTGGTTACGAGTTCCACATTTTCTTGGCGGTAGGCGGGATCGAGGGCCGCTCCCGGTTTTACGGCAGGTCCACCACCATGCATCTTGAGGGCTCTGACAGTGGCAACAATAACCACGGCGTCGGGCTTCAGTCCCGAGAAACGGCATTTGAGATTCCAGAATTTTTCGAATCCAATGTCAGCGCCAAAGCCACTTTCGGTGACATGATAATCTGCCAGTTTGGTGCCGACGAGGTCTGCAATGATAGAATTTTGTCCGATGGCGATATTAGCAAAGGGGCCGGCATGTACGAGTACCGGTTGTCCTTCAATCGTTTGCACAAGCGTAGGGTTCAGGGCATCGACCATCCACGCGGTCATGGCACCATCGACCTCGAGATCGGCGGTTGTGACGGGTTGCCCGCTTTTGGTATATGCCACGACAATTTTTGCCATGCGTTTGCGCATGTCTTCGAGGCTGGTGGTGATGGCCAGGATTGCCATGATTTCACTGGCAACGGCAATGGTGAAACCGGATTCCATTTCCAGTCCATCCATGTGTCCGCCCTTGCCGATGGTGATGTTACGCAGGGCTTGGGCACAGAAGTCGATGATCCATTTGAACTCGACGCGTTCGGGGTCTATATCAAGGCGCGTGAGCTTGCTTTTGGCCAGACGAGCGTCGTCATAATTGTTTTCGTGTTGCATTCGGCTGGTGAGGGCCACCATGCCGAGGTTGTGGGCATTCATGATAGCGTTGATGTCACCGGTGAGCCCGAGGGAAAACGGTGCGAGGGGAATACATTGGGCGAGTCCACCACCGGCGGCAGACCCTTTGACATTAAAAGTGGGGCCGCCACTGGGCTGGCGGATGGCGCCAATCACGCTTTTGCCCATGGCACCTAGCCCTTCAACCAACCCCATGGTTGTGGTGGTTTTGCCCTCGCCAAGGGGCGTGGGGGTGATGGCCGTAACATCAATATATTTTCCGCGGGGTTGATCTTTGAGGCGCGCAAGCACCTTCGCATAATCTACCTTGCAAAGATATCGACCCATCGGAATGATTTCGTCCTCCGTTAAACCAGCATCTCGGGCAAGGGTTTGCAAGGGTTTCATGTTCGCTTCGGCTTGCTCGGCAATTTGCCAATCTTTCATTGTCGTGGGGTCGAGGTGCATGTTTGTTCCTTTCGAAGTTGATTTTTAGGGGTGATATTTATTCCGGTGACCACGCAGAGGCCATCCGGGAGAGGGTAAAAGGTTCCGTTATTTCCAGACGTCTTTTAACAATGGATACTGGGTTTTGAAACCCAACAATGCGAGATACAAGCCATATTCGGGATAGAGCGTGGTGAGTTTTTCGAGGTTTTCGATTGGGTCGTAGGGTGTGTCTTCGGGAATTTCATACCCGACGCATTCGGAGAGGAGGTGCAATTTTTTGGACATCCATGCATCGATGATCACAGGAACGCCGAATTTTTGTAATCCATGTACGATGGGGTCATCGCCGATAACGGGTTGGGTGATAATGTATTCGGCCCCGGCATCGAGTTTGCGTTCCATGCGCTCCATTTCGTGTTCGGGCGGTTCGTAGGGATTGAAGGCGACGCCGCAGCTAAAGGTATTGGGATACTGCCTATGAATGAATTGGAGCAGTTCAATGGACGTAACCGTTTTACAATCCATACCAACGGCATCAGGCGTTAGTTTGGGTAGTCGTTCACTGCCATCCCCGGAAATGGTTAACAGGTATTTTACGCCAAGATCTGCGGCGGTGGTTAATATTTCGTCGAGATGCTCGCGGGTATGGAATGTATTCAAGTGAATAACGAGCTGTTCGGGTTCGACGGGTAGATCTAATTCAGGGAGGACTTCTGTTGTTTGGAAGCTGAGGTGTCCCATGGGGTTGTCCGTAATACAGGCAATATAGCCCGCTTCGATGACTTTCATATATTTTTCGGCGAATTTCTCGAGATCTTCTTCGAGTTTGGGGCTATTTTGTTTGGGTGTCAGGATTTCAATATGGAATGTCTTGTTCTCGATATGTTCTTGCATGGCGATTTCCTTGCTCACGGATTCAGTGATGTTTTCAATGCCTATCCGCGATTGTTCCCGCGGTATGGGCACGGTAGGTAATGTGGCATGCCCGTGCCGTTTTGAAAAGTGTGAAAATTTTGCGCCAGATGTTTCATGTTAGCGATGATCAGCGCAGATGCATCAGGTGATATGTGCCGATGGCCCCGAATATGATGTTGGAAAGCCATGCACCCAACCACGGGGGAATGGTGCCCGTTGATCCTAGCACGAGGCCGATTTGTGCGAGTGCGTAGTATCCGGCCATCATGGCAATGGCATTGAAGACGGCGGACATTACGCCTTGTCGCGCCGTTCGGGCTCCGGCGGGAATGGCAAAGAGGATCACGATAATTGATGCCCAAGGCATGGCAATGTGGTTATGCAGTTTGTATTTACGCTCGTGTAGGTTGCGCTCCGGCAAGTTGGGGTTGGTGCGGATGTAATGGAGCATTTCGCGTCCATTGAGAAACTCCCAGGGGCGTGTGGCGCTGATCAGCATGTGGGGGGTCTCATGATAGTGGCGCATTTGAACGACGCTGTTGGTATCGACGCCTAATGGTTTTTGACCTCCGATCGGGTTATCCGCTTCGCCAAAGCGTTGGATTTGGGGGCCGAAGAACCACCATTGACTATCGAGGTACTCTGCTCGCGGAGCCGTGACGATATAGTGCCGGGTGCCGTTGGCACGCTCTTGTTTTACCTCAACTTTATGGAGTATATATGGGTTGCGCGGATCGATACGTTGCACTTGCCAGCGACGGTTTTCTGCAAGGTTTAGATAAATGCTGCTGCGGTCTTCTTGTACTTGTTCCGTTTCAAAGCGACTGTTTTTCATGTCTTCAGCCCACTCGTATGCGCGCGGAACCCATACTTCGTCCAGGATGCCAGCGAGGATTGTAAAGGCGAGCCCGACGAACAGAAAGGGCAGCATGAGTCGATAGATGCTGATGCCCGTGGCGCGCATGGCAACCAATTCGCTGTTGCGCGTTAAGCCGAAGAGGGTATAGAGGGTTGCTAGCATGAGCGCGGCTGGTATAAGGTATCGTAGAAGCGGGGACACGACGGAGAGGTAAAATCGGAGCACAACAAACCAAGGGGGGCGTGCCTCCAGGACGCGGGATACATCGCCGAAGACTTCGCTGAGGATGGTAATCATGATGAATCCGCCGAGACAGTATATGACCGGTCCGAGGAGCATTTTGATTAGGTAACGATCGAGTAATTTCATACAGGTTCTATAGCAAGGATGTGATAGAATTGGAACTATGTATTTAGCTGTTGTCCCGCTTACGCTACCGTTACGCTAGCGGGTGTCGGGGATCCCGTCTTCGCTCTTCGCGCGATGCTGGGCGCAGCGGGTGTCGAGAGACGGCGGCGGATCGCATTTTGTGGTATGGCCATTTTGTGCCCTTTTTCTAGGCGGAACAAAAATGGTTTCGGTCTTTGGTTGACTGTGCGGTGAAGTTTCGCTAGGTTGCTCGCTCGTTTCAGGGGGGTCGCCGGATTATCCAGCCGGCATCATGTGCACGACATTTCCTGTGTTACGTAAACAACGAATGAAAATTGATGGAGGGTAGCGTATGGCAATTCAGATGGGTATCAATGGTTTTGGTAGAATTGGGCGGTTGGTTTTTCGGGCGGCGATGGATAATCCGGCAATTGACGTTGTTGGGATTAACGATTTGTTCGATGCGAAGCAATTGGCTTACATGTTGAAGTACGACACGATTCACGGGGCATTTGCTGGGACAGTTGAAGCTGCGGATGGTGCTTTGATTGTGAATGGAAAGAAGATTCGTTTGACGGCCGAGCGTGATCCTGCCCAATTGAAGTGGGGTGATGTTGGCGCAAAGTACGTTTGTGAGTCGACAGGGTTCTTTTTGACAGAGGAGTCTGCCGAGGGTCACATTCAGGCCGGTGCGGAGCGCGTCGTGATGAGTGCGCCTTCGAAAGATAGTACGCCGATGTTCGTGATGGGTGTGAATCACAAGGCGTATGCGGGGCAGAAATTTGTCTCAAACGCTTCTTGTACAACGAACTGTCTGGCGCCGGTTGCCAAGGTTCTGCATGACAACTGGGGAATAGCTGAAGGTTTGATGACCACGGTGCATGCTACGACAGCAACCCAGAAAACGGTTGATGGTCCTGGAGGCAAGAAGGATTTTCGTGGCGGTCGTGCTGCCGCCGGTAACATCATACCTTCCTCCACGGGAGCTGCAAAAGCGGTGGGCAAGGTGATCCCGGAGTTAAATGGTAAGCTTACCGGAATGGCCTTCCGCGTGCCTACGCTGAATGTTTCCGTAGTGGATTTGACGGTGCGTTTGGAAAAAGCGGCTGGTACTGATACGGATGCAGCCTATGCGGCGATCAAGGCGGCGATGAAAGCAGCTAGCGAAGGCGAGCTTCAGGGCGTGCTGGGATACACGGAAGATGATGTGGTTTCGAGCGATTTCAATCATGAGGTAAAAACGTCTGTTTTCGACGCAGGTGCCGGCATTATGTTGAACCCCAGCTTTGCCAAGGTGGTTGCGTGGTATGACAATGAATGGGGCTATTCCAACAAGTTGTTGGATCTGGTCGCCCATATGGACACGGTTGCGTAATTGGTTCGAAGAAAAGACTGCCTGTACGCCTTTTTCAGGGCGTACAGGTAGTTCCTTTGGTAATGGGTAGGCCCGGATGATGCGGGGGAGAAACTACTTACACTTAATCGGAACCACTTGATCGCTTACACTTAATCGGAAGTCAGTGCTCATAATATCGAGTAAGTGTAGGGGATTAAGTGCAGGCGAGTAAGTGTGCAAACGATGAAGTTACAGTCTAGGTATAGGAGAGTTTGATAGCATGAACAAGAAGACGCTAAAGGATGTTTCGTTGAAGGGCCGCCGTGTTGTGATGCGTGTGGATTTCAATGTGCCGATCAAGGATGGGGTGATCGGCGATGATACCCGTGTTCGGGCGGCACTGCCCAGCATCAAATATGTTTTAGACGAAGGTGCTAGTGTGGTGCTCATGAGTCATCTGGGGCGTCCTAAAGGAAAAGGATATGAGGCTGATTTCAGTCTGAAGCCCGTGGCGCAGCATCTGGAGAAGCTGTTGGGGCGTCCCGTGGCTTTTGCCGAGGATTGTCTTGCTGCGGATGATGCGGTGCAGGCACTGCAACCGGGGCAGGTGTTGATGCTCGAAAATACGCGTTTTTATGCCGAAGAAGAGGGTAAGGTCAAAAAGACCGATGATCTGGATGCGGAAACGCTGGTGCAACAGAAGAAAGCGATGAAAGAGAAGCAGCAAGCCATGGCGCAGAAGCTGGCATCGTATGGCGATTTGTATGTGAATGATGCTTTCGGTAGCGCGCACCGCGCCCATGCGTCTACGGCGGTCATCTGCGATTATATGACTACCTGTGTGGCCGGTTTTCTGCTGGAAAAGGAAATTACGTATCTGGGACGGGCGGTGGAGAACCCCGAGCGTCCGTTTGTTGCTATTTTAGGTGGTGCGAAAGTCAGCGATAAATTGGCTGTGGTGCGCAATTTGCTCACGAAAGTTGATGTGTTAATCATTGGCGGCGGTATGGCCTACACGTTCCAGAAAGCACAGGGTAAGAGCATTGGTGATTCGCTTTGCGAGAATGATCAAGTCGAATATGCGCGTGAGATGCTTGCCGATGCAGAAAAGCGTGGCGTGAAGTTTTTGTTGCCGGTCGATAATATTGCGGCCGATCGTTTTGCGGCGGACGCCGCGACGCAGGTGGTTTCCGGCGGCATTCCTGATAATTGGATGGGGCTTGATATTGGGCCGGAGAGTGTCAAGCTTTTCTCGGCAGCATTGCAAGGAGCCAAAACGGTTCTCTGGAATGGTCCGATGGGTTGTTTTGAAATGGAGGCGTTCGCATCTGGAACCCGTGGTGTATGCGAGGCCGTAGCCGAAACGGGCTCGGTTAGCATTATCGGAGGTGGAGATAGCGTGAGTGCTGTCAATCAGAGTGGATTGGCGGATAAGATGACGCATATCAGTACAGGTGGCGGGGCGAGCCTTGAGTTTTTGGAAGGAAAAGTGTTGCCCGGCGTGGCGGCGTTGACCGATAAGTAAAGCCATTTTGAGAGGAAAGGGTATGGCATGAAGTTCAGGAAGCGAATCATTGCAGGTAACTGGAAAATGAACAAGACGGTTACGGAGGCGGTTGAGCTTTCCACTGCAATCCGGCAAGAGCTGGCAGAGACCAGTGATGTGGATATTGTGCTGTGCCCGCCCTTTACCGCACTTGCGGCGGTAGCCGAATCACTAGAAGGAACGACGATCAGTTACGGTGCCCAGAACATGCATTGGGAGTCGGCAGGCGCATATACGGGGGAAATCTCACCTTTCATGTTGCGCGGGTTATACTGTCATTACGTTATTCTGGGGCATAGTGAACGTCGTACCTATTTTGGTGAGACGGATGAAATTGTAAATCGGAAGGCCAAAGCTGCGCTTGCGGCAACGTTGCGTCCGATTGTTTGTGTCGGCGAGACGATTGAACAGCGAGAGGCAGGCAATCATATTTCTGTTGTTGCGGCGCAGGTACATGCCAGTTTAGCGGGTATATCGGAGGCGGACTTGAAGAAGACCGTGATTGCGTATGAGCCGGTCTGGGCCATCGGTACGGGGCTGACGGCCTCTCCCGAGCAAGCGCAGGAGATGCATGCCTGTATCCGGAAGGAAGTTGCCATTTTATCCAGCCAGGCGGCGGCAGATTCCATTCGGATTCAGTACGGTGGCAGCATGAAGCCTTCTAATGCTGCGGAGTTGCTTTCGCAACCGGATATTGATGGTGGCCTCATTGGTGGTGCCTCCTTGGAGGCAAGATCGTTTGTAGAACTGGTGAAAATCGCAAAAGAGCGGAACTGAGAGCGTTACTATGGGTATGCTATATGGTTTTCTTATTCTCGTGGAAATGGTGATTTGTGCCCTATTGATTGTCGTGATTTTTATGCAACGATCCAAGGGCGGCATGGGGGGTAGTGCATTTGGGGGTGGCGCAGGGGAAGCCATTTTCGGGTCGCGCATGGGTAACGTGCTCACAAAATCCACGGTTGTCTTAGGTGTTATTTTTCTCGTTAACACCTTGTTCTTGACGGTTTTGACGACGCAACGTGGGCATGTAGGGTCGGTGATGGAGGGTGCGGCGAGGCGTTCATCTGCGCAGCCAGCGATTCCAGGGCCTTCTCCCACGGATGAATGGATGGAGATGGATATGCCGCCTGCCGGCGATGTTCCGCTACCAATGGATATACCCAGTTTGCCTGCTGATATAGAAACAGATGATGTTATCGAGATTCCGCCCACGGGCGAAATGGATATGCCCGTAGTGACACCTGACGAAGCCGGTGAGATCGAATTGCCTGTCGTGATCGAAGATGATCTGTCTGATTAGGCGTAGGCGTTAGGGATTAGGCGTTAGTGTAATACATGCTTGCTGATGTTTTGATGCGGATACAGACGGGGCCAACGTGGGTGGCATGGCTCACGCTGGTGGTGGCATTTGTCCTGCTGGCCAAGAGTTCTGATTTTTTTGTGGAAAGTTCGGTTGGCATTGCAACACGACTCCATGTTCCCAAATTGGTGATTGGACTCGTCTTGGTTTCCTTTGCCACAACGACGCCGGAGCTGAGTGTTTCCTTGATGGCGGCTGGATATGGAAATCCAGAAATGGCTTTGGGTAATGCCATTGGTTCGGTCATTTGCAATTGTGGTATTGCGCTTGGACTGTGTGGTTTGTTGTCCCATCGACCTGTTCCTGTAATGCGCCGTATTTTTTTAAGCACAGCCACTTTTTTGTTGCTGGCATGTGGTCTTGTCATCTTCTTTGTCTGGCGTGACGGCGTATTAAGCCGTGCTGAAGGGGTGATGTTGTTTAGCGTCTTTGCGGTCTACAGCGTTGTATTATTTCAGCAATATCGGCGCGGTGATATGCGCGAGAATGCGATTACTGAAACGATTGCAGCGCCGGTTTCGCGGTCTTTCGTATATTTACTGGTGGCATTTCTGTTGGGGCTGGCGGGGGTGATTGTGGCAAGTCGGTTTGTGGTCTTGTCGGCAACTACCCTTGCAACACGGTTGGGGGTTCCCGAGTCGATCATTGCGTTAACGTTGGTTGCATTGGGCACATCAGTGCCGGAGGTGGCAACCAGTGTTATGGCTGCTATCAAAGGGGAAGGGGCCCTGTCGGTTGGGAATATTCTGGGGGCAAACATCATGAATATTTGTTGGGTCGCTGGTATTTCGGCGGTTGCAAACCCCTTGCACATTAGCACAGGAGAGATGGTGCTGATGTTTCCGGCGTTGATTCTTATGGTGCTTGTAACGATTCTTGTGCTTTACACACGGGAGACCCTCAGCCGTTTGGAGGGGGTTGTATTGCTTGGCGGATACGGCGTTTATGTTGTGAGTTTTTTTGTGGTGTAAGGGTTGCAGGGGGGGCGATTGTGTGGACCACGCAGTGGTCAACGCGCGAGCGTAAAATTTAGGTTTGTTGTTTAATTTTATGGAAACGTGGATAACGAGTGATGTGCATTTGGGGGCGCGGCAGAGTCGTGCGGTCTGGTTCCGGTCTTTTCTGGAGAAGATACCGCCACATGTGCGTTTGGTTTTGAATGGCGATGTGGTTACCCGGTTGCGGGGAGAGTCCCGTTTGCCACCCGAGCATGGTGCTGTTCTGGATGTGCTGCGTGCGCTTTCGTTGCGACAGGAGGTTATTTGGGTTACGGGGAACCATGATCGCCGTTTTGCGCTTAGCGGGATGCATGCCATCCGGTTTGAAAAAGAGTATACCGTTGACCATCAATTGTTTGTGACGCATGGGGATTGTTACGATCACTTGTCGCAGATTTTTCGTTTTGTCCTGCTTCCGATTCGCGTGGTGTATGAATTTTGTACACGGGTGATTGGTTCCCGGACACATGTGGCCGATTTTGCGAAGTACTTTCCGCTGGTGTATGAAGTTCTCAATGGGCATGTGGTGCGCCATGCAACGGCTGATGCGAAAATGCATGGCTTTGTTGCGGTTATCTGCGGGCATACGCATCATCCCGGCGTACGCGTTGAAAACGAGGTTACCTATTACAATACAGGTTGTTGGACCGAGGATAGTGCACACGTTCTGGTCATCAAAGATAACGCTGTGCTGCGTTTGATGCGCGTTGCTCCCGACGGCTCGGTTTGTTGACAACCTGTACGCATGGAATCTTGTGCGTTGGTGCGGTTTTTGCAGAATTTGTCAAGGAAGCGTAAAAAAATGGTTTTGTGCAAGGTCTAGGTTGCACATGTCCACGATCTGTGGCAGTATGGGCCTGTTTTGTAGTTGTTATTAATTATCGCATTTACGGTTATATATTACTGCACGGGGGTCCTACGTGATAGCTGGACATTTTTATTGGCGGCGTTTGTTGGCCGCACTGGTGTTTTCCACGTTTTGTCTTGCTTCGGTTTCCGGTGCAAGTGATGCATACACACCCGCCGTTCTCGCGCAAAAAAGTTCCGTGAATTGGCATGCGGTGGACATGATGGATGTTCATCCCGAATTTCTGCTGATTCAGTACACAGGTTCCTTGCAGCCCGTTGCTCCGAGTGGTCCCGTCATGTTGCAACATTTGCATACGGGTATTGGGGCAGAAGTTACCAAGCAATATCGGTATATTCCTTGGATTGTGGTACGACTTCCGGAGAATGTTACCTTGCCCGAGGCCGCGCTGCACTACGCCAAGGATCCGGCGGTGGTTTTTGTAGAACCGAATTTCAGGATGCAATTATTTGAAACGCGCCCGGATGATGCTCGTTATGGCGAGCTGTGGGGCATGGAGCGGATACGGGCACCCGAGGCTTGGTCGATTAGCACGGAGAGTCCGGAGATCGTTGTTGCCGTTATTGATACCGGCATTCGGTACACGCATCAGGATCTGAGAGACAATATGTGGGTCAACCCGAATCCGGGGGATATGAATGATCTTCATGGGGCCACCTTTATTTCGGGGGGTGGTCAGATGACGAATGGTGATCCGAATGACACCAACGGTCATGGAACACATGTGGCGGGTACGATCGGGGCTGTGGGCAATAATGGGGTTGGTGTTGCCGGTGTAACCTGGAATGTGCAGCTCATGGCACTGAATTTTTTGCATCCGAATGGTGGTTGGACGGCGGATGCCATTGCGGCGATTGAGTATGCGATTGAGCATGGTGCGCATCTTTCCAACAATTCCTGGGGTATGCTCGCGCCCACGGATTATCACGAATTACCAGCGTTGGAACATGTGATTCAGGCTGCAGCCGATGCCAACCAATTGTTTGTGGCGGCGGCGGGCAATGATATGCACGACAACAATAGCGTTTCGTTTCGCGCCTATCCAGCCTCCTTTGATGTGGATAATATTATTTCGGTAGCTTCGATAACAAAAGAGGGCGTGCTTTCCGGATTTTCGAATTATGGATTTACTACGGTTCATATTGCTGCACCGGGCAGCGATATTTTGAGTGCTTGGCATACGTCCAACAATGCATACAACTCGATTAGCGGAACATCCATGGCGTCTCCGCATGTGGCTGGTGCGGCGGCTTTGCTTCTCGGGCGCGGTGGTGCAAATATGCCCTATGCCGATTTGCGTGCTGCGATTTTAGACTCAGCGCGCCCCAATCCAGCACTTATCTGGCGCGTATCTACGGGTGGGGAACTGGACCTACTGGAGGCTCTCAAGCTTGTTGGGCCGTCCATTTCGCTCAATCGGCGCGCGTATCAATCCACGGCTATTGCGGAAATCACGTTGTTTGAACCCACCTTGCCGACAAATCAGGCATCTGCTCAAGTTGCCTGGCGCCTGGAGGAAGATGTGCTGGGTTCCCCGATGGTGATTACGAATGGAACGCTGCAAGTTTTTCGCGAGGCGCCTGACAGTCCGATTTTTACCAACACGTTAGATTTGGCAGCGATTGGTGCGCAGGAATTTCAAGAGTTTATTGTTTCATATGAGGATGCCGATGGTCGGGTCTATTTTGAAAAGGCCCCGATTGACGATACCCCCCCTGTTATTGCGGACGTGCTGCTGGATGCGGTATCGGAAGATGGATTGACCCTAAGCTGGACTACGGACGAGCCCGCCCAGAGTTTTGCGTATGTTGGCACGGCGGTTCCTCCCTCGGTTGGGGGGACCTCCTTCCTGTCTTTAGATTTTCGTACAAATCACGTCCTGCGTGCGGATGGTCTACAAAGTTTGACTCGTTATTTTGCCTTGGTGGAGGCTGAAGACTATGCGGGCAATCGGTCTTCGGTGCCGGTTCCGGCGGACCTACTGGATCCACAAGCCTACATAGACGCGGGGTTGGCCACGTTAACGCGAGCCGTTGTGCAATCGTATGGGACGACATTTGAGCGTGGCGCAAGTGATTGGGAAGCAGAGAGGTTATACGGTCAACCGATGTGGGAGTATGGGGAAACGCATTTCGGGGTACCTACGCGTATGCGTGGCTGGGCGACGATTTTGCATGGGAACTATCCCATACAATCGCATGGTCAATTGACTTCTCCTGTGATACAGGCTGGGGCGCGGCCTGTCGTGGAATTGGATCACTGGTGGCAATTTGGATCCATACGGGATTTAGCGCATGTAGAAGCCCGTACAAAACATGGTCCGTGGCACTTGATTGGCCAAATTCCCGGCGGCGGGAGTTGGCAGTGGCAAACCGACCGCATGCCGCTTCCGGGTACATTTGCGCACAAGCCGGTTCAAGTGCGGTTGCGTTTTGAGTCGGGCTCGACCGCAAGAGCCGGTTGGTATTTGGATGCTGTGCGCGTCACGGAATTGCTGGATACGGGGTTGGTCATTGCCGATTTGCAAATCAGTGACGTGGTTGGGGGCGATGGTGATGGTTTTCCCGAGCCTGGGGAAACGATTACCATTCAGCCGGTTCTGGCCAATTTTTCGGATTTTGCGCGGAATGGTATTACAGGCGAGGTCAGTGTCATTTCTTCCAGTGGTCATGCGGTTACGAATTTTTTGCAGCATGGCCGTAGTCTGACGTTTGATGATCTGCCCGCACTTCAGCTGGTGACGGCAAACGCGAGTGTGCAGATTTCCTTGCCGGAGACATTGCATCCGGAATCTACGCTTTCTTTGGTCTTTTTGTTGAAAGATGCGGCGGGTCGAAGAACGGAATTAACGCAGGATATTTCGGTGGAACCACGGGTATCGTTGCGTGGTCGTCTGGTGGATTCTGGTGGCGTGGGAGTCGCATTCACACGAGTTGAATTACGTCGGGGAGCACAAACCTTTACGGGCAGGAGCGATGCAAATGGGGATTTTGTCGTTCACGGTATGCTGCAACGAACAGCCTATACGCTCGAGGCGGGAGATCAGACCCGGCGCGTGGTAATGCCGGAGGGCGATTGGCATGACTATGAGCTTATCTTGTATGGCGGGCCAGAGTATGAAGGGTTGGAAGATGAGGAGGGGGATGCATATGTGCCTACTCCAGACGAAAGCGGCACGGAAGATCAGGTCCTGGAACCTCCTGCGCAGCCGGTTTCTGCGGAACCGGTGGTGCTGGCGACTACTACTGTCACGGGTATTGTAAGCGTCGTTACGTGGTCGGATGATATGACGACCTCAACCATAAAGCCTGTTTCCAATGCCACGGTAATCGTTGAGAATATCTATGGCGGTCAAATTGGCAGTGCTGCAACAGACGAATTCGGACACTACGAACTGGAGGATGTTCCTGATGGTCCGCAGTGGTTCCGGGTTATTGCTCCGCCCGATCCTGCCGATGCAGAGGATGAGGATGATGATGATGAGGATGATGATGAAAATGGTGATGATGATGAGGATGATGAAGAGCCTCCGCCTCCGCATCCTTGGTATGTACCGCCCGCAGGTCGCACGGTTATAGTCGGCACAGCAGAAACAGACGTGTCTGTTGACTTCGCGTTGACGGATTATGGTTTTAATGTTCCGTACCTGCAGGCTGTCGGTGTGATTGTTGCAGATGAAAATGGTAATGATATTCTGGAGCGCGGCGAGGAGGCGACGATTGCGTTCTATTTACGCAATCGTGGGGCAGCCGTATCGCAGGATACGATCGGGTTATTAGCGACAGCCTGGATGGATATAGACGAAGTTGACGATGTTATGACGGTAACGCAGTCCAACGCTTGGCAGTCGGTTGACATTTATGAGAATGGGCCTATTCGTTACCTGAAGCCGTCTTTTGAGATCAAGGTACACACAAATGCACCAAAAAATGCGGTGCAGCGTTTTACGGTTGTTGTCGAGGGTATGAACACCCGCTTCGACCCGCCCACGACGTTGCAGTGGCCCTTCGATTTCGCGTTGCAGGCGGATGGTCGTATTGAAGTGCAATCGCAAGTAATCTTTACCGACAATCCGTCCGGTATAGAGCGTGCGGCCCGCATGCAGGAAACCCGTGTGCGACTGACGCTCAACGGCGAAAGCATGACGCGTCGTCCCAACCCCGATGGTACATTTGTATTTCGTGGTCCGATGCTGGAACTCGGTGCCAGCGGGACCATTGAAATAACGAGGTTGCCAGAGGGGTTTGCCGTGCCAGATCCAATCCCCATCGCGCCTCTCACGGATGATCTTCCCAATGTCTTTATTTATGTCGATCCGCTAGCTATGGACGTGGCACTTCCCGCTGCTGTAACGATTTACGAGGGGCAATCCACGAATGTTTCGTTTGTTGTGACCAATAATACTGCCAGTGTCCAAACGTTTGATCTGGCGGTTCGGTATCATCGCCTGCAGCGAGAAGTGCAACATGCCCCCGCACAGGAAATGATGGCGACCGAAGCTTCCGAGGATGAGGCTCCCTACAGCACGGCTGGCATGGAAGACTCGATTGCCGGGCAGGAAACTGGTGAGTTTGTCGTACGATTTGCAAGCGGGACATCGCGCAAGGAGCAAGCTGCCATTTTGGCTGATGCGGGGTTGGAAGCCGTATTTTATTTTAACAGTTTTCCGGCCGCATTAGCGCGCCCTGTGAGCGTTACGGGTGATGTTGTTGGTTTTGAGGCCTTGTCTGTGGATAGCGAGTCAGATCCGCGGATTTTGTCGATTGTGCCCGATACGGTAGCCAAGCCGTATGGTATTCCGCCACCGAATGATGAATTCTTTAATCGACTATATGGTTTGCATAATACGCGCCAATCCGTTGGTGGGTTTTTGGGAGGTCCCGGAACGATTGGCATGGATATTCGTGCTTTAGAGGCTTGGGCATATACTACCGGATCGCGTGACGTGGTGGTCGGGGTTGTGGACTCGGGTATTTTGACAACCCATCCGGACTTGGCTGCCAATATCTGGGAAAATCCTGCGCCGGGAAGTTCCGAGGGGATAGATGGTGATACGAATGGTTGGAATTTCGTTGAATGGAATAGCAATGCGGAAGATGACGGTGACAACCCATCTGGCCATGGGACACATGTCGCTGGCACGATTGGCGCGGTTGGAAATAACAACGTGGGTGTTACGGGGGTTGCTTGGGATACGCAATTGATGGCCTTGCGTATTTTTGTGGAGAATATGCCTGCTACTTCGGCCCGGATTGCGAAGGCGATTGAGTATGCGACGGAAAATGGTGCGCAGGTCAGCAATCATTCCTGGGGTGGCCCCGATGCTTCGCACGTGATTTACTCGGCGATTACGAATGCCGCCGCACACAATCATCTTGTGATTGCGGCGGCCGGAAATGATGCCCTGGATTTGGACCATATGCGCACGTATCCGGCTGGTTACGGTGGTGTTCTGGACAATGTCATTACCGTAGCGGCCACAGATCAGCATGGCGAGCTGGCATCGTTCAGCAACTTCGGTAAAAATCGTGTTCAGATTGCGGCACCGGGCGATCATATTTACAGTACGTATGTGGAGCTACATCCAAGACATCCGATATTTGAATTAGAGCATCCTTACTATCACTGGATCAGTGGGACATCGATGGCTGCGCCGCATGTGACGGGTGTGGCGGTGCTGTTGTGGAGTCTGGATCCGGATGCGCATTACACGGTTATACGCGATGCCATTTTACAAGGAGTGCGCAAGGATTCCCGTCTCGATGGCTGGGTGCAAACGGGTGGTCATTTGGATGCCGCGCGGGCTATGCGGGCGATGGGGGCGACTTGGCTGGAGCCCGATAAGCAGCAGATTACGCTGGGGCCCGGTGATGAGGAGGAGATCACCCTTCAGATCAATGACCCTGCTGTGTTACAGGCGCGTTCGGAGGATTATGCGGCCACGGTCATACTGCATGCCACCGACAATGATGTAGAATCCGTACATGTGCCTGTCCGTGTCACGGTAAAACCGCATCTTTGGGTTACCTACGAGGATGTGCGCATAGAAAACGAGAATGATTGGCCCGATGGTTTGGCGGCTTCTCCCGGAGATCGCGTTTCTCTCTGGGTTGCCCTGCGCAATCGTGGCTCGGGTGCTGCGGCCATGAATCTGCGTGGTGAACTGCGGGCCACGGATGGTTCCATTGTCGACCCGTGGGAGGCAAACTGGCCGATGCTGTTGAGCATGCGTACGGAAGAGTCTTATGAACCGTTTGAGGTGGTGCTGGATCCGGGGGCAAACGATGATGTTGTGCTGGAACTGGATCTATATCAAGGCAATGATTTTCTAGAGACGGTTTTGATTACAGTGCCGGTTCTGGTTGGGTATCACGCCGAGGGGCAAGTCGTGGATGCCGATGGTACAGGCGTGCTGGCTCGGGTGGAGGCGGTGGGTCAGCGCGGTGCTGACTCGCTGACGGTGGAAGACGGCACCTTTGTGCTGCGTGGTTTGGTAGATGGTGATTATCAGCTACGCGTAATCCCGGCAGAATATACGCGTTTGACCAATAGTTTTGCCATTGCCGGTGCGCATGCCGATCTAGGCGTTTACACGGTGAGTAAAGCCACGGGTACGCCGGCAACCAACCGCGTGGAGACGTATGGTATGTTGGGCGGACAAGCCGCCCGGACGTTAACGCTAGTGAATGATGACGAGCAAGCATCGTTTGCTTATTCCTTACAGGCTGTGCCTGTGCGTAGGATTGCCTTGGTTTCCGATGGTAATGCACTCGGCCACCTTGTGGCGCCTTTGACGGATATGGGATTTCGCGTGTCGCACTACACGGATAATTTTGCGAGGAAACAAACCTTCGGTCTTACCTATCGTTCGTATCAAGTTGAGCAAATTGTGCGCTGGACCAATCAGGATGCCGTATTCGGGGCTTATGATGCGATCATAGCGGATCTGTCCGGTCCAGATGGCCATGGTCGGTTAATGACAGAAAGCGAAAGCTCGGTTTTGCGCAATTTCATGGATCGTGGGGGACTTGTTATCCTTACCGGGCGCAATCCGCTCTCGATACCCGATAATCATAGGCTTGCGTCGTTGATGGGGATCGATGATCTGGATCGCAGTCCGGATTTATCCGGTGCCCAGATCATCGCGCATCGTATATTTGAAAGTCCGTTCGTGCGTCTGGATGCTTCAGATCAGGTGGCGAGTCGCTCGCAGCGGTACGATCTTGCGACGCAGGTACCTTGGCTCTCCCGCGTGGATTTTGAAACTGAACTGGCGAACAAGATTGTGTCGCGTCGCCTTGGTGCGGGGCTTGGGTACGTCTGGACGGGAAATCATGCTGCTGCGGACTGGCAGGCTTCCGGCGTTTGGTTAGATGTCTTGCGTGGATTGTTGTGGAACGCGCTTTATGCCGATACAGAACATGAAATAGGCTGGATTGGGCTGCAACGTGCGGGTGGCGCAGTGACCAATCTGTTGCACGGTATGATTGCGGCGATGGATGCGGATGAGATCGATATTATCCTGGAGGCCGGTTATCCCGCGCGTGCAGAAAACCAGGAAGCGGTGCTTGTGATTCTGGGAGCTGCGGCGGGTGCCGATATCAAGACGGTGCCACTTGATTTTTCGATAGCAGAACCTGTGCTGCGCGTGTTTACAAGTGGCGTGGTTACGGACTGGCGCAACCTCCCGTTGCAAGGGGATGGCGGGGCGACCTCCGCTCGCTATCAGGTCATTTTAACAGACGTGCAGGGTCATGTAGCCGAACCGGGCACCGATGGAACTCCGGGTGTTGGCAATCAGTTGCTTGCTGCAGAGGGGACGGGATTGCCCTATGGACGTTTTGGCACGGGTGGTGTTCCTGCCGACGCCGGTAAATTCAACCAGCTATTCCGATTGCCGATAGATCATGCCGATCGGCATGTGTTTGTGCGCGCTTGGGATAGTCCGACGTTTGATGCATCCATCGCATACGGAGATTCAGGGGTATTTGCTTTGTCGAATCTGCTGGTGTGGGCGCAAGAAGGAACGTGGGCTGCCGGCGAAGGTTTTGGTAGCTGGGGGGTAACCAATGCCTTGCATCCGGATCGAGACTCCAACAACAATTCGATACCCGATGGTTGGATTATCGAGAATGCGTTGCATCTGGATCCGCGCGATCCGGTCGCAGCCCTCGATAGCAAGGGTATGATTCAGGGGCAGGTCTCCGTGCCCAATGGGCGTGTGAATGCGGAGCCCCGTCGCGTGGTAGTGCATGATTCGTATGTATTTGTTCTCGACACGCCCAATCATCGCTTGCTGGTGCACTCGAATCGATGGGAAGCGCTATCAGATCCATTCGAGATGGTTGCGACGCTCGGGCGTGCGGGTGGGCATCCCGGTAGCGAGTTGGGCGAATTCAATAATCCGCACGGTTTGTCAATTGATCCGCGTCCTGGTGTATATCGGTTGGCGGTTGCGGATACGAATAACGATCGAATTCAGTTGATCGATTTTGATCCCGATACGGGCGCGCTTACTCCTGTGCGAGCACTTGGTTCGTCCGGCACGGGCAATGGGCAGCTTCGTCGGCCACGCGGCGTGGCGATGATGCCGGGCAGTGGGGATGTATTTGTGGCGGACACGGGCAACCATCGTATGCAAGCATTTCGGCAGAACGGCAATTTCTGGTTCGGGTTTGCGGGGAGTACGCAGTATGCCATGGATGAACCGCACGGTATTGCGGTTGATCCGGATTATGGTATATTCATGGCTGACACGCAGAATCATCGCATTTTGCAATTTGGCTTTGGGGGAACGGGGCTACAAATCATTGGCGAATATGGCGAAGCAGATGGGCAGTTTGCCAGACCTACGGATGTTCGGATCTGGCGGCATGAGGTGTTATATGGTCCGGATACGGGCCAATTCCGCCGTCGTTTGGTGATAACGGACGAACATAACAATGCGATTCAGTTGCACGCCATGGATGGAAAACATTTATTGCGCATTGGCAAGCTTGGTTCACAGCCGGGCGAGCTGCGTTTACCGTTTGGAGTATTTCCGGTGGAAAGCAGTCCATATCTATATGTGGCCGACACGGGCAACCGCCGGATTCAGCATTTTGAGGTTGTGTTGGATGCGGATGGTGATGGCATGGATGATTTCTGGGAAGATAGGTATGGGTTTGATTCCAGTGTAAATGATGCGATGGAGTGGTCTGACATTTCCGGGCTTCGCAATATTGCGGTTTATCTGGTTTACGCGATTTCCGGCGAGGATTTGCTTTTGGATGATGATGCGGAGATACCGTTTACGATCGTAGAGCGTATTTATCCAGACGAGTCGGGTCCGGCGATTGTGCATGTGCAGCGGAGCGGGTCGGATCCGTCTTTCCTTGAATTGGGATGGGGCACTACGGCTGGTTGGACCTATCGGGTAGAGCGCACGCATACGCTAGGAGAGCCTTGGCAAACGGTTGCGACCTATACGGCGACGGGAGCCATTTCCAGTGTTTTGTTGCCGATGGATGAAGACCGCGGATTTTTCCGAATTGTGGTAGATGAGTAGGAGGGAACCATGAAGAAGTTTTGTTTGATTTGTGCTGCGGCCTTGCTGGTTGTTGTGCTTGGTGTTTTTTGGTACGGCGTTCGTCGGCCGGTCGAGGAAGTGCCGGAGATTGCCTTGGATGTAACGGTCGCCGAACCTGTCAGTTCGTTATTGCCGGACATGCCGGTTCCGCTTCTTCCGCCACCCTCGACGGAAGATGCCGACCCGCTGTCGGAATGGGTTCACACGATGGATGGTGTGGACACGAACAACTTGGTGTTTTTGTATGTGCCACAGCATGATATTGGGGTGATCCCGGGGTCGGAAGTGTCTCCGGAGCCACCACCGGTGCCCGAGCCGCGCGGGCCGGAAGAGATTGAGCCCTTTGACCATGAGGAGCATCATGAGGCATTGCTTGCGCTTGCGCCTGTGCACCATGCGCGCATGGCCGAAGCCCGTATAGCGATGGAAGAGCTGAAGGAGTATGAGGCGGAACTTTCGCAGCGGTCGGAATACCGGGAACAAGTACAGGTAGTAGAGGAGTTGCGGGCGGCCAGGGAGGCGGCGGGCATCACCATTGAAGGCGTGGAGCTGGAAGATGCGCTTATCGAGGAAATACAGGTTTTGCATGAACTTTGGAAATCCGATCCTCGCTGGGTCGAGCTCAAAGCAGAGGCCGATGGTGCCAATCAACGGCGGGAAAATGTGCGCCAGAAAATCGTCGAACGCATTCAAAACCGGATGCGGCATGATTTCGCGGT
>SKVN01000130.1 GCA_007129405.1 Kiritimatiellia bacterium | reverse complement strand
GCACGAACCTGCTTTCAGGCGAGTGGAATCGTATTGGTGAGAAGCCGGCGGAAGGTGGTCAGAACATATGGGACCATGAGGATGCAGATCTGCCTGGCTATTACCGCTTGAGCGTGGATACGCCGTGATTGTGGGCCGGAGGCCGGCTCGGCCTGCGACTCGTCCACCGGAGCCTCGGCAAAGGTGGAAGCTTGCAAAACGAAGGAAGGTCGGAGGGTCGGATGTCGGAGGTCTGAAATATGGTGCCGCGTTAGGGGAAGTTTCTTGTACGCCATTGGATCCAGCGTTCGCCGTGCAGGTACGGGGCTGAGTAGGGCTGTGTGAGGAATGTGCGACCGGCTTCCAGTTCGATTGCCAGATTATCAAGCGTGTTGATAGGGGCGTCGATCTCGCCGTGGCGTAGTTGTCCGAGATAGAGTGCACCCAATAATGCGGGGTTGGAGAGTAAGGGGTCGACGGGTGGCGCAAAGTCGACATTGCGTTGGGAAAACACAGCAGGCCACTCCCAGGTGTCGTTGCGCGATGCCAGCAGTCCAATTGTCGGGCGGGCATGGCTGGTGGGGACTCCCACGACGACTTCCACGGTCGGGAAAACTTCCAGCATGGTGGCGGCAATGATCGCAAAATGTTCTTCGGTGAGTTGGTACATGGGCAACCACTGGCAGAAAACCCCGTCCGTGCGGAGGGCTCGCCGCACCGCCCGGAAATGCTCGCGACTATAGAGGCGGCCATCGCCCTGTCCCCAGGGTAGAAACAGGTCTGAAATGATGACATCGAAACGATCTTGATTGGCGGCAATCCAGGTGCGTCCGTCGTCGATGACAATTTTCACGCGCGGGTGGTGCATGACACTCCGGTTTTCTTCTGAAAACCATGATGCGGCAGCGGCGGCCACGGTATGAGATATCTCGACGCCTGTAATTTCCTGCACATCATGATGGAGCAGGCTGGCGCCCATTGTCATACCGGTTGCAACGCCAATGAAGGCGACGCGCCGGGGTTCGGGATGCACGAGCAGCGGGATGTGCCCTTGGCGTTCCTGCGGTAGGCGCGCTGCTGTTGTGCCGAGCATATATTGATTGGCAAGCAGCATCGTACGGCCTTGTGCGCCGCCCTCGAGGATGGCTAGGTTTCCTTCACGTCCGTGATATTCGGCGATTACGAGCGGGCGAAGGGCGGGGCTTACACGCGGTAACTGGGGATGTGCAAACACTGCGACAGCCACTAGGCAGGCAAAAAGACCGGCTGGGATCCAGCGCATGATGGGGCGTCGCGCTAGAAAGGTGCCGCCGAGCAGCACATACATGATGCTGAGTGCCCCAAGTGCCGTGTGCGGTCCGAGTGCTGGCAGGATGAGCCGATAGGTGATTTCGGCCCCCAGCAACCCACCCACGCCATTCGCGGCCAGCAGTCGGCCCCAGTAACGACCACTATCGAAGCTTGTCAGTGCGGCAATTGTCGGGAACAAGATACCAGCAATCAGGAAGGCGGGGCCAACCACGACCGCGGTGAAGAGCATGAGACGGAGTTGGAATTGCAAGAGGGAGACGCCGTCGACCAATAGATCCATGCGGGCCGCCATACGAATAAAGAGCATCGGGGTGAGGGTCAGGGCAACGGCTGCCAGACAGGCAATGATGCCAGCGTGGTGCACGGTAACATGATGCCGGAGACTCCAATATTCAACGGCGAAGGCACCGAGGGCTAGCGCCAGAATGACGGTTGCGAGGATCGCAGCGGGAGCATGGAAGGAAAGGGGGGTAAAGATTTGCAGCATTTGCAGCGAACCAATTTCGGCTCCCATAACCAGAAATCCCGATATTGCGGCTGCCCAGAGCCATCCGGTGTTACGTTTTTCCATCGGGGTCTTTTCTGTCAGAACGTCCGCAGGGTCTGGTGGTTTCAGGTTGCGATCGAACAGCAGGCAGCCGGTGGCAACAACCAAATTCCCCGCCATTGCTATCAGCATCGAGCCGAAAATGCCGAGGCTAGGGATCATGATTCCGGCTGTCAGCAAGACGCCACCTACCGCGCCGAGTGTGTTTGCCGCGTAGAGGCGCACGCCCCAGCTTCCTCGTCCGCGCCGCGCCAAGGGCCAGGCCGGTATAGCGATCGGAACAAAAAACCCCATGAGGGTGGCCGATGGAAGCACGAGTAGTGCCGAAAGTGCGGTCCGAAGTGTTGCGCCGCTCCAGCTCTCGAGCGCTTCGGGTCCGAGCCAAACCCATAGCCCATCGGACCACATTGGCAAGAAGAGCATGGGTACGGAAAGTACGGCTACGCCCAGATCCATGATGGCAAGTAAACGCCAAGGGTGCTTCAGGCGTTGTTGCACGAGCGCGGCTGCTGCTGCGCCGCAAGCCAGCCCCAGAAAGAAGATGCCGGTGACGCGGGAGTAGGATGCTGCGCTGGCTCCCAAAAGATCGATCATGCGGCGGGTCCATAGCAATTGATGACCTAGGGCGGTTACACCGCTGAGAAATGCTAGTATCAGAAGCGGCCAGGCACTTTTTGCGGAAGGGAACGGTCTGGATTTATTTCGTTTCATTGTCGTTTTCTAGTCTGGTTGAGATCGCGTGGCAAGTGTTTTCTGGGAGCACCGATGTTGCGTTGTTGACGTGCAGACAGGATTATATCTATAGTGCCGTTTTTGTGTTTCAAGCGGATAAACAGGAAGATGGTGGAATGATGAAGACGGCTTTGATTACAGGGGTTACTGGGCAGGATGGATCTTACCTTGCGGAGTTGCTGCTGGATAAGGGATACAAAGTATATGGTATGGTGCGGCGTGCCAGTACCGAGACCTTTTCACGAATTTCGCATATTAAAGACAAGATTGAATTGCGCCAAGCGGATCTGCTGGATGAATTATCCCTGATCAAACTGCTGGAGGATGTGCAACCGGATGAAATTTATAATTTGGCGGCGATGTCTTTTGTGCCGACATCCTGGGATCAGCCGATTTTAACGAGCGAATTTACGGGAACCGGTGTTGTGCGTATTCTGGAAGCCATGCGTCGTGTGTGCCCCAAGGCAAAATTGTATCAGGCCTCAAGCAGTGAAATGTTTGGCAAGGTACGTGAAGTGCCGCAGAATGAGGATACCCCGTTTTATCCTCGCAGTCCCTATGGGGTGTCGAAGGCGTTTGGCCATTATATTACCGTTAACTATCGCGAGAGCTATCAGCTCTTTGCGGTGTCCGGCATTTTGTTTAATCATGAGAGTCCACGTCGTGGTATGGAGTTTGTGACGCGTAAAGTAACGAATGGGGCTGCTGCCATCAAGCTTGGTTTGACCGATGAGCTTCGTATGGGCAATCTTGATGCCCGCCGGGACTGGGGCTTTGCTGGCGACTATGTTGAGGCCATGTGGCTTATGCTTCAGCAGGATACGCCTGATGATTTTGTGATTGCTACCGGTGTAGATCACTCCGTCCGGGATTTGGTGGTTGCTGCATTTGAGCATGTTGATCTGGATTGGGAGAAGCATGTCAAAATTGATCCTGCCTTTATTCGTCCTGCCGAGGTGGATCTGTTGCTCGGAGATGCATCGAAGGCAGAACGCGTATTAGGCTGGACGCCCAAAACGGACTTCAAGGGGCTTGTTCAGATGATGGTGGATGCGGATTTGGTGCGGCTTGAGGCCTTGAAAAGTGGCCGTGCAATGATAGGCTGATCACGATGCGGATTCTGGTTACAGGTGCGGCGGGGTTCGGCGGACGGCATGCGTGTCGGGAGCTTTCAGAGCACGGGCACATTGTAGTTGGTGCGGATCGCGCTGCAGCACCACAAGATGTGACCGGGATTGCCGAATGGTTTGCGTTGGACGTCGGGAATGCTGATGCGTGCAAAGATGTTCTCGCGCAGGCGCGTCCCGATGCATGTTTGCACTTGGCTGGCATCGCATTTGTTCCCAATGCAGAAGCTTCGGCAGAAACGGTATTTCAGGTGAACACGTTGGGCACATTGCACATGTTGGATGCTGCTGCGGCTGTGGCTTCGAACATGCGCGTATTGGTGGTGACGACATCTGAAGTATATGGCGATGATGGAAAAGCGCCAGATCCTGCGCCTTTACGCGAGGACGCGCCGTTAGCTCCGCGAAATCTGTATGGTATTAGCAAAGCAGCGGCAGACCAATGTGCGCTGCTATATGCGCGGACGAAAAACATGGGTGTTATGACGGCGCGCCCCTCCAACCATACGGGACCGGGGCAACGTCCGCCATTTGTTGTGCCTGCATTCGTGGAAAGGCTTCTGTCGCTTCGCGGCAAGGGGGGCGGAAGCATGCAAGTGGGCAATCTGGACAGTGAACGCCGATTTCTGGATGTACGTGATGTGGTGCGGGCTTACCGTTTGATTCTTGAGAAAGGTCTTGCAGGAGAAGCTTACAATATCAGTACCTCGATTTCATCGCGTATTGGAGATGTTTTGGCCTTACTTGCCGCGAAGCTCCAAATTCGCGTGGAGACCGAGGTGGATCCAGCATTATATCGGCCGACGAACAAGACAGCCGCATTGGATTTGACAAAGATATATGATCACTGCGGTTGGATGCCGCAGTATGACTTGTCGGCGACATTAGATGCAATGCTGGGGGAAATGACATCTGCCAGCTAAGGCAGTTCTTTTAGGTTCATATGCCGCTACTATGACTCCATAGGCAGCGATAGTGTAAAAGCGGTGCCTTTTTGCAAGCTCGTATGGCATGTGAGCAGGGCATTGGTTTTCTGAACGAGACCGACAACGTAGGCAAGGCCCAATCCTTTCGCGCGCATTTTGGTTGTGTAGAAAGGATCGAAGATGCAAGGAATATCTCCGTCCGGAATGCCGCACCCTTTGTCCTCGATGGTGACTTGCAAGTAGCTACATCCCGTGACATGACATCCCATTGTCATCTTCCCGGAATGATAAACGTCTTGATCGTTTTCTTTAAGCGAGAGTATCACTTGCCGTTTTTGGGGGCCTAGCGACTCGCACGCATTTTGCAAGAGCGCATAAATGGCTTTGTGTAGCAAATCTTGGTTCGTTCTCACAGCGTGCTGTCGGACGGGGGAATGCTTCCAGATGCATTCAATATTTTGAAACTCGGGTGTCGCCTGTATGGAACGAAGAGCATCTTCTATAATCGGGAGGATTTTGACCGTCTGTATACAAACCAAGGAATCCCGCGTATATAAGCGTAAAATTTCTGTCAAGAAATGTGTCCGCGCCAAGGCATCTTGCATATAGCCAAAATGTTGTTCGTTTTGTTTTACTTTTTTTAACTGTAGCGCGTTCGCGTTGCTGCGCAGAGCTCCCAAGCTATTATGTAGTTCATGAATGAGGCCATTCGCTAGACCTGCCATGCAAGATAAACGCTGGCAGCATTCCAGGCTGACAGAATTCTCATTCGCGTGGTTGAATGCGTGCATATGGCTCTGCCTTTTGGTGTTAGTTCGTGTCCCCTTTGATTTCTGCCGAACGTCGAAGATACGGCCAGTACTGACGCGTATAGATAAAGAGCGTCATGATGGTGAGCACGAGTGTGAGCAGGACGAAAGCATATGCAAGGGGGAGAGGAATTAGGCGATTGAATGGGGCCGGGGCAGCTTCTACATAGTACACAACGCAGATCATGGGAAAGTTGAGTGCCGTGCGCAATTTGCCCGACCAGTTGGCCTTACCATCGGCCTGATAAAGAGAACCAATCGAGCGGAGAAATGTAACCCATTGATCTCGTGCTAGAAAAATCAGTGTCAGCAGTAGCATGGCGCTGGCAAGGTGATGCTTTCCGTTGAGTGCCATGACGTAGACAAGCAGGGGAAGAGAGGCCAGATAAAAGAACTTGTCCATGAGGGGGTCAACATGTGCCCCGAAGGTTGTTACCACACCAAACTTCCGAGCATAGTAACCGTCAAAAAGGTCAGTAAGAGCGGAAAGGACGAGCGCAAAGAATGTGATCCAGAAGAGCCATGCTAATGGGTAGTAGGTATGTACGATGGCACCGGCAAAAAACAGCAGCACGAGGGGGAAACGCACAAATGTGAGGAAGGTGACAAAGGCCAACTTGGTTTTTTTGCTCATCAACGTCTCCTTGCAACCTACGTTTGTCGTGTTGCGGGGGGCATGCCCCCCCCGCAACATAAACACGAGGCAATACGGTTACGCTCCGAGCTGGTAGCGATCGAAGCGGCGAATGGTAAAGGCGTCGTCCAATTCCTTTCCAACGCTTGTCGTAAGATCTGTAATGCTCATTTTTGGCTCTTTCACAAATGGCTGATCTACCAGGCAGACATCAGAATAGAACTTACGAATTTTCCCATCTACAATTTTGTCGACGATGTTTTCCGGTTTTCCTTCGACCTGTTTGGCGTAAATCTTGCGTTCTTCCTCCAAAACGTCTGCCGGCACGTCGTCTGATTTCAAGTATGCCGGGGAGGCTGCCGCAATATGCAGCGTGAGGTCTTTTACCAATTCTGCAAATGCTGGACTTTGCACGCTGGCCTCTTTCTGGCAACTCACCTCAATGAGTACGCCAACTTTTCCGCCCATGTGAATGTAGGACCCCAGTATGCCGTTACCATCAAGCTGATAGCGTACATTGCGACGAATTTTGAGATTTTCACCAATGGAAGCGACCTTTTTGATTAATTCGTCGGCCAAAACATTGCTCAGCGGTTCGTCTGTTTCAAGCGCTTTCTGGGCCACTTCATCTACAAAGGCCTTGAATGTGTCATTGCGGGCCGCGAAATCAGTTTCGCAGTTCACTTCGACCATGGCTATGGTTTTGCCATCGGCACTGCTGGATGCTGTAATGATTCCCTGATTGGCCTCTTTGTCGGCCCGTTTTGCGGCCACGGCCATGCCTCTTTCCCGGAGGACCTTGAAGGCTTGTTCCATATTGCCGTCGCACTCTTCAAGTGCTTTTTTGCATTCCATCATGCTTACGTTTGTTGCATCGCGGAGTTCTTTTACTTGTGCTGCTGTAATTGCCATTTTCATTCCTTGGATATTCGTATTCGAAAATTATGTTTCAACATCGGGGCATACCGGAAAAGGTATGCCCCGGTGTTCCATGTTATGCATCTGATTTTTCTGGCTCTGCGGCGGGCTGCGCTTCGGCTGTTTGTGCTGCAGGTGCTTCTGCTTGCTCCTCGGCTGGAGCCTGCGGGGCTTCCGGTTGTTCTTCAACAGGAGCCTGAGGGGCTTCTTGCGCTGCGGCTTTCGCCTCTGATTTCGCTTTCGCTTTCGCTTCTGCTTCAGCGGCGGCAGCCTTTTTCGCTTCTTCCTCTAATTTGCGCGCCTTTTTGGCTTCTTCAGCAGCCTTGCGGCGTGCTTCTTCGATGCGTTTTTCTTCCTCGGCTTGTTTGCGTACCCGTTCTGCCTCGACTTCTTCCCAACGTGTACGGCCCGTTTTGTATGCAGCGGCAATGCGCCGCGTGACCAGTTCAATTGCACGGATCGCATCGTCATTTCCGGGGATCGGGTAGTCGACCAGATCCGGATCGGCATTGGTGTCAACCATGGCCACAATCGGAATATGCAATTTGTTGGCTTCGAGCACAGCAATCATTTCACGAGGCGCATCAATCACAAACATGATGGCTGGGGGCTTACGCATTTCAGCGATACCCGTCAAGTTGCGCCGTAATTTTTCCAGTTCATGCCGCAGAACCGATGCTTCTTTCTTATGCATCGTTGCGATAGCTCCACTTTTTTCGATGGCATCCAGTTCTTTGAGGCGGGCAACGCGCTGGCGGATGGTGTCCGCATTGGTGAGCATGCCGCCCATCCAGCGGTGGGACACATACGGCACGCCGATTTCGTTAGAAACCGTCTTGATAATGCCTTGTGCTTGCTTTTTGGTTCCCACAAACAGCATGTCGCGTCCTGATTCCGCCTGCTGCTCTACGAAGGCAGCCGCCTGTTCTAACAGGTACAAGCTTTTGTTAAGATCAATGATATGAATGCCGTTGCGTTTGTCGAAAATGAAAGGGCTCATTTTCGGGTTCCAGCGACGGACTTGATGCCCGAAGTGTAGGCCTGCATCCAACATTTCCTGCACGGTGACAGGTTCGGCCGCGAAATCGCGGTTTGCTAAGGTTTGCTCGTCCACGTTGTATCCTTTCTGCATTGTAGCCAACATGTGCTGGCTTGTGTATGAATCCGCTTTCAGATCGTGGTGTCTTACTCGCTTCCTCCATCACCCAATTGATAGAGATTGGAGCGCAGATTGCCTTGGTTGGGCCTTGATTGCAAGCCCGAAACTTGGTTATTCTCGTCGTGGCTTTTGGGCTGCCAAGATGATGCGGTCTTGAAACTTGGGGCCGGTGGACGATTACGGGCGACGATTACGATGGACGATTTGTGCTTCGCTCCCTCGTTATCCGTTCTCGTCGCGCTCTCTCGTAATCCGAAAAAAGTCTGCGGTCTGTGGTCTGTAGTCTGCTGTCTGAACTTGAAGTTACAACCTAGCTTGCGCTACTTTTATGAGGACCTGATGAAAGCGAATAGCATGACAGAGCAAATGTTTCCGGGGGATATGGTGTTTCCAGGGCGCGTGTTGTCGGGGCCAGGAAGCCTGGCGACGTTTTCGCGTGTAGCAGCCGCTTTGGGGCGGCGAGGGGTTGTCGTTTATAGCCGTTCTGTTGGCCGCGCAGATATTTTATCACATATGATGCCCAATGCATTCGATGAGATTCTGTCCTGGCGTTACGCAGGCGGAGAGCCAACCTTGGAGCAGGTGGAGGACATTTTACAAGTTGCCAGAGGGCATGGCGCGGAGTGGATAGCTGGTGTTGGAGGAGGAAGCGTGCTTGATTGTGCAAAAGCTGCCGCCGGCCTGCTGGATGCTCCGGGCTCTGTCGCAGATTATCATGCAGGTAGAGAGATTGACGCGCATGGTGTGCCGTTTCTGGCTGTTCCGACGACGGCAGGTTCTGGATCCGAGGCCACTATGGTGGCGGTGCTTTCAGATCCGGAAAAGGCGCTGAAACGTTCGATACGAGCACCACATTTT